>CAXEOX010000025.1:0-32890 GCA_963997925.1 uncultured bacterium | reverse complement strand
ACCGGTCTGCTGATGTCCAACGAGCGGATCGGCATCCACTCCTATACAACTTTCGATACCAGCAAAGCGCCTTTCAACCGCGTCAACACCGGCGGCAACGACGCGGCGTTCACCCGAAGCCTGGTGATTCCAGGCGGCCAGGGAGGTGAAGGTCTTGCGGTCTCGAGGGACGGTAAGTTCGTTATGTGGATGGCCCGCAATTCCCACAATCCCGCAAGTTATGTAAACACGGTTCGTATCGCCCTAGCCTCGGACCTCAGCGGTCAACCCGCCGACGCCTTCGGCACTGTGGTCCATACGCACAAGGCGACTGCCGACGGTCCGGAGCTTAATCGAGGATTCAGCATATCTCAGGACAACAAGTCTTTCGTCATCAGTCTCAAGACTGGCAAGGGGTTTGACCTCTTCCTCAAGGACACCTCGTCCGGACAAACCATCCGCCGTCTTACGACGAACGGTGAGGCCGATGGCGCACTGAACCACTATCCGGACGTGTCTCCCGACGGCAAATGGGTCGCCTTCTCGGTCAGGCACGGCATCGGCACAAAAGCAGACATTTACATCTTGAGGATAGATGGGACCGGTCTGAAGCAAGTAACAGCTACCCAAGGTGTTGACGAAGACCGGCCATCCTGGTCACCAGACGGCAAGGAACCGGCCTATGGGCGGAACGACGACGCCGACCCAGCGTCCGGTTGGGACGTCTATGTGATCGGTGTACCAAATTAACCGCGGCTAGCCTGACGACTGAAGTGCGCCGGACACCCCTTGATGCGATAATGTGTCCGGTGCATCATTGAAGACCCTAAAGCAAACCGTCACCGATCACGCCCTTGAACTGGGTTTCGACCTAGTGCGGGTCACTTCGTCGGTCGAGTTTACCGAAGACCGGGAGATTACCCTTCAGCGTCTTCGAGACGGTTTGATGGACGGACTTTCCTGGTATCACCGGGACCGTGTTCTTCGTGGCACCAATCCCCAAGAGCTCCTTCCGGGCGCACGCTCAATCATCTGTCTGGGCCTCAGCTATCATCAGCCTGTATCTTCCAGCAACTCCCAGCATCTCTTGACGGGAAAGGTTGCTCAGTACGCCCGTCTGCAGGACTACCACAAAGTCATGAAGGCCCGGATGCGGGACTACGTGCGGGGATTATCTTCCCAACTAGAAACCCCGATAGCCGCTAGATGGTATGTTGATGACGGACCCATGCTGGACCGGGCGGCAGCAGCTAGGTCCGGTCTGGGATGGTTCGGCAAGAACACCAACATCCTCACTTCCAGCCACGGCTCATGGATCTTTCTGGGTCAGGTGATAACCGACTTGGAGTTGGAACCCGACCCGCCGCTGAAAAAGACATGCGGTTCCTGCGTTCGGTGCATCGACGCTTGCCCCACCGGAGCCATTGTTGCTCCCTACGTCATCGACAACACCCGCTGCATCTCCTATCAGACCATAGAGAACCGGGGGCCGATTCCCCTGGAGCTTCGTCCAAAGATGCTGGACTGGGTCTTCGGTTGCGACATCTGCCAAGATGTCTGCCCCGTGAACCGGAACGCTCCTGCTGCGGACTCCTCCGTCTGGGGACAAGATGCCAGCGTCGGGACTCCGGCAGAAAAGTTGGACACGTTGGGCCTTGTCGATCTGCTGCGGCTAACCGAGGAGGAGTTTCGGCAAAGGTTCCGGGGCACACCGATACTAAGAGCCAAACGAGAGGGGTTGCAGAGAAACGCATGTGTGGCCCTGGGAAACTTGGGAGACCCGTCTGCTGTCCCAGCTTTAAGCAAGGCTTTGTATCACGATTCGCCATTGGTCCGGAGCCACGCCGCCTGGGCCTTAGGTCAGATTGGAACTGTTGAGGCGCGGGCCGCCCTGGAGGCTACCCACTCTAAAGAGCATGACGATGAAGTTCTTGGAGAGATTCACGCTGCCCTAGCTGACAAGGCCGGACAGAATGCTGTCTCCGCCAGCGAGGGCGATTAAACCGAAACTTTGCTTGCGGTGGGGCTAAGCTTGCGCTTCTATCCACCGCAAGTCCCAGCGTCTACTCAGCGGCGGCGGTTCCAGAAGATGCCGGCGCTGCGGGAGGCGCAGGTGCTGCTGGAGTTCTAGCAGGCGCCTGGGTCACTGCGCCTGGAACCGCCGCTCCTGGAGCACCCTGGGCCACCGGCGCAGGTCTTTGCCCCCCAGGCCGGCCGTGTCTTCTTGAACCTGACTTTCTCTTCCGGTTGCCCGAGGGCGGCAGGAGAGACGGAGTCGGCTTATAGTCCTTCCCAAACTTGATTTTCTTCATCTCCTCTTCGATGAGAAGAAAATCGGCCTTGGGAAGCAGGTGGAGATTCCCCTGGAACGCCATGTACCAATTCTCCGGTGTCCACCGCTTCACGTAGTCCAAGCGGGGCGCCAGTTGATTGGCGTCGATGTACTGAGAATCTTCCAGAACAATCTCAGGTTTGATCTCGATGCGGTACGGCCAATCGGCGCCGCCTTCCTTCTCCCATATAGGTGTGTCGTCCTCGGAGAAAGAACCGGTAGCCGTGGCGGTGGCGGTAAATTTCCGCTTATGGGTCACGTAATAAAGTATGCGATCGCCGTTCCCGATGCGCTGGACCTTGCGCCGGTGTTGGGGTTTCAAGCCAAGAAGGTTGAACCCACGGTCCTGGGTGATCCGGAAGTTCTCGGCGTTGCAAACAACCATCCAGAAGTTAAGAGGCATAATCCCCCGGAATCGCCTGCTGGCTTTAGGGTATGGTTAGGCTAGGTACTTCCGACATTTTACCATGCCAGCGGCCCAACAATCCCCTGGACCGTCAGTCACTTAATAACGACTTCATAACACTCCATCAAGAAACCGGTTGTCCTCTCTAGCCGGTTGGTGTACCATCAGTCAGGCCGCCGCGCCAAGCCTAACTAGGCATGAGAACGGCAAAGCCTTAAACCAGCTTTTGAACTGACTGCGGACTCAGAGATTTAAGCCGCATCGCGAAATATCCGTAAGAGAGGAAAGGAATGACATCAAGCGGTTCAAGGGAACGTGAGATTGCCATCGTTGGCGTCGCCGAGTCCGATGAGATGGGCACGGTACCTAATAAATCGTCACTCCAGCACCATGCTGAAGCGGCCCATAACGCTCTGGCCGACGCCGGACTGTCCAAGAGCGACGTAGACGGTCTGTTCACCGCCGGATTCTCCACCATGGCCATCGCCGAGTACCTCGGCATCCAGCCCAGTTTCACCGACAACACATCGGTGGGCGGATCTTCCTTCGTGATTCACGTCGCCCATGCCATCGCCGCTATCAAGGCCGGCTATTGCGAAGTTGCCCTCATCACTCATGGACAAGCCGGACGATCCACCAGGGGCCGAGTCCCCCCGGATCCCAACCTTCCCGTAGCTCAATACGAAGCGCCCTACGGCATGGTCGGCCAGCCCATCAACTATGCGTTGGCCTGCTCCCGTTACATGCATGAATTCGGTGAGGACCGCGCCAGGCAAGCCATGGCGGAGATTGCCGTCTCCACTAGAAAATGGGCAAATCTGAATCCCGTCGCGGCGATGCACGATACCCCCATGTCCTTCGACGATTACCACGACTCTCGCTGGGTGGCGTATCCGTTCCACCTGTACGACTGCTGCCTGGTTACCGACTCCGGAGCTTCCATCATCGTGACCACTGCCGAGCGGGCCCGCTCTTTAGCCAAGGAGCCCGTTTGGGTTTTGGGCGCGGGAGAAGGCCACGACCACAACTTGATTAGCATGATGCCGTCCCTGACGTCTTTAATCGCCCGGGAGACGGGACCCAAGGCCATGGCCAAAGCCGGCATCAGCCATGACGATATCGATCTGACGATGATTTACGATTCCTTCACCTATACGGTGATGCTGACGTTGGAATCCCTGGGCTTCTGTGCTCGGGGAGAGGCTGCTGACTTCGTCGCCAACCAACGCACCGCTCCCGGCGGGGACTTCCCCCTGAACACCGCTGGCGGCGGCCTGTCCTATACCCATCCGGGTATGTACGGTAGCTTCCTGCTGGTGGAGGCGGTCCGCCAACTCCGCGGCGAGGCTGGCGCGCGGCAGGTCCACAAGAAAGGAACCACCGACCAGAATCCCCAGATATCCCTGGTCAACGGCACCGGCGGCTCTCTGTCGTCCACCGGCACCGTGGTTCTTGGCACCGGCTAAACCCTAGTTAGACACTTCAGGACCATCAGATCCCTCGTCTTGATCTTGCGATTAAGGCGAGGGATCTTTGTTTTGGGAAACCTCGAATAATCGACATAACCGGTAGAAGTAGCACACATAACATTTCCGGAACCTCTGGTAAGATTCACGAATATTGGCTTGGCGGTCATCCGTCATCCCATCTTCATCTGCTCATAGCGAGAGAAATCGCTATAGCGAAAGGATTCGATTTAATGGAACAGTCTATAAACTCGTTTCTCCAGCACCTCATTGTCGAAAAAGGTTTCTCCCGTAACACCTCCGAAGCCTACCGCAACGACCTCTGCCAGTTCTACCAGTTCTTCCAAGACCACACCAAAGCCACGCTAAACGGTAGCAGCCCCTGGCATTATGTGGACCTGGAACTGCTGAACAAGTACATCAGCGACCTGCGGGGCAACAAGGGCTATCGCGACACCACCACCGCCCGGAAAGTCGCCGCTCTGAAGTCCTTCTTCTCGTTCTTGGCCGAGAACGGCACCATCACTGAAGACCCTACCCAATCGCTGGGTTCCCCCCGGGTGGGAAGGTCTCTGCCCAAGTGTCTCTCCCAGGACGAGGTAGCCAGACTGCTAGACATGGCTTCAAGGTCTGGGACCAACGAAGGGCGCCGCGACGCCGCCATACTGGAACTTCTCTATGCCACCGGACTCCGGGTTGGCGAGTTGGTGTCCTTGAATCTGCAGAACGTGGACCTCAACGACTCCTACATCCGCTGCTGGGGCAAGGGCTCCAAAGAGCGCATCGTATACATGTACCCCAAGGCCTTGGCCGAGATTAAAAGCTATCTACACAAGTCCCGTCCGGGGCTGCTGGGCACCGAAAAGAGCCAGACGGCCTTGTTCATCAACCATCGCGGCCAGCGGTTGACCCGCCAATGGATCTGGAACATCATGAAGAACTACGGGGAGAAAGCTCATCTGCCCGAGCGAATCACCCCACATACCCTCAGGCACAGCTTCGCCACCCATCTGTTGCAGAACGGAGCGTCATTACGCCACGTGCAGGAACTTTTGGGGCACTCCAGCATCTCCACCACCCAGGTGTATACCCATCTCACCGATGGCTACCTGCACCGGGAATATGAGAAGAGCCATCCCCGAGCCTGACCTAGGCACCAGAGTCGCATCGTATGTAGGGGCAGGTTTGAAACCTGCCCCTACCGGGTTGGGCGATATGGACCCTGTTGAGCGGTCAACGGCTGACACTCACTTTCCAGCCTACTGCCCAAGACAGCCAATTACTGTTATAGTAAAATCGTCGGCTCAAGAATCGGGCGGGATGAGATTCGCTCAAACAATCCCGATTCCCACGTGGGCATGACGAATATCAGGAGGTAGATTCCATGCCGGGTAAAGCTCGCCGAGTGGCGTCTCACCAGGCACAACTAAATCGAAAGAAACGTCAACAGCGTGGGCCTTCGGGAATTCCCGCTGTTGACGCCACGGTGGCCACCGAAGACCCGCAGGCTGACGAAGACACGTCTAGCCAAGCGAATGGTACGGCGGAGACCACCCAGGTCGTTGCCACCGCCACTCGTTCTGCCGCTCCCGCTACCGGAGATACCCGGGCCGCCAGACCCATGGGAGCGGGCCGCCTTCGCCGGGAGCAAGTCTCATCGGCCAACTACGTTGGGTCCGAAGTTCGCCGTATCCTGATAATGGCCAGCGTGGTATTAGCGGTTATCATCATCCTGGGTATCACCGTGTAGCAGAAATGGCCCTTTCTTTGTTCCAAAGGCGCCTAGGTAACGCCCCGAACCGTCCTGGTGTTTACATCATGAAGGACGTCCGGGGCAACGTTTTATATGTGGGGAAAGCTGCGGTCCTAAGCAACCGCCTCCGCAACTATTTCGGCTCGCCGGCCAACCTGCCCAATAAGATTCGAAGGATGTTGGGCCAGTTGGACGACTTTGAGTGCATCGTCACCGACACCGAAGCGGAAGCGCTGATTCTGGAAAACACCCTGATAAAGCGCCACAAGCCTCGCTACAACGCACGGCTCAAAGACGATAAAACTTACCCTTACCTGAAGATAGACCTGGCCGAGGATTTCCCCAAGGTCTACATCACTCGTAAGGTCGCCAAAGATGGCGCCCGGTATTTCGGTCCCTTCGCCAGCGCGGGTTCCGTTCGCCAGACCATGGACCTGATAAAGAGGCTTTTCCCGTACCGATCTTGCACCAAGGCCATAACGGGCAAAGACCCGCGCCCCTGCCTGGAATACTTCATCAACCGGTGTGTCGCACCCTGTACCGGAGTGGCCAGCAAGGAAGACTACGCCAAGGTGATTGACCAGGTCACCCTGTTCATGGAAGGCGATACCGAAGCCGTCACCTCCGACTTGCAGACCAACATGGAGAAGGCGTCGGAGGATCTGGAGTTCGAGCGTGCTGCGGTGTTGCGAGACCGGATGCGTAGCGTCCAAAAGGTCGCCGAAGAGCAACAAATCAAAGTAGACGCCAATCCCATCAGCGACATGGATGTCATCGCCTTCACCCAGAGTAGCCAGGAAACATGGGTTGAGGTGTTCTTCATCCGTCACAACAAGCTTGTTGGGCGGGATCACTTCTTCATGGACGGGGCCCATGACGAATCTCCCGGTCTGGTGATGGGCCAGTTCATCAAGCAGTTCTACCAGTCGGCTTCGGCCATTCCACCCCGTATCCTGCTCCAACACGCCCTGGAGGAGGAGGAGTTGATCGTCCAGTGGTTGAGAGAGCTTCGTGGCGGTCCCGTCCGGCTCGTGCTGCCCCAACGCGGTCAGCACAAGAAGCTTATTGACTTGGTTGCGGAGAACGCTCGCCAGGGATTGGATCACCACCGGGTTAGGTGGCTGGACAACACGGATGTTATCCACGGCGCGATGTCCGAACTCCAAGAGGAACTGAGCCTTCCCACCGACCTGCGCCGGATGGAGTGCTACGACATTTCCCACATCCAAGGCACCAACACCGTGGCCAGCATGGCCGTCTTTGAGGACGGCAAACCCAAGTCGTCCGAGTATCGCCGTTTCAAGATAAAAACGGTGGATGGTGTGGACGACTTTGAGAGCATACGGGAAGTGCTTCGTCGCCGGTTCAAGCGGATGGCCGATGTTCGCGCCAAGGGAATCCGGCCGGAGGAAACCGGGGCCAAAAGCAACGAAGAGAGTTGGGGAATCTTCCCAGACCTGGTGTTGATCGACGGCGGCAAAGGTCAGCTTTCCGCCGCCCTGGAAGTCTTCCTTGAGATGGGGCTGGACAACGTCCCACTGGCGTCCTTAGCCAAAGAGAACGAGTGGCTGTACGTACCGCACACCCCGGAGCCCATCGTCCTAGCCCGGAACTCCCAAGCACTGTATCTGGTGCAGCGGATCCGCGACGAGGCCCACCGGTTCGCCATCACCTATCACCGGAACCTGCGCAGCAAGAGTAGCTTGAAGTCTCCCCTCGACTTGGTCACCGGAATCGGCCCCAAGCGGAAGCGGATGCTGATGCGCCGGTTCGGAACGGTCACCGGTATCAAGCAAGCGTCTCTGGATGATATCGCTGCGGTACCCGGCCTCACCCGCTCTCTGGCCATCCTTCTTAAGCAAAGCCTTTAGAACTCGGGTGGACAGCGCTCCGGGACTGCCTTGAGGAAAAGTGTCCTAGCGGGGTTCTCACACCACCGATTCTTCCCCTACCATGAAGCGGTACACCACAAGCTTTTGAAGTAACTATTCCCCCACAATCCCGGCCCGAAGTAGCTTACACTTCTACCTCCCGTCCAGTTGATTACCAAACTAGGGTCGGTTAGTATTACCTGGTGGGGTGGTATTAACAGCCAGGTAATGCATTATGGTAAAGGTTTCCATTTCTCTCCCAAGCAACGCCCAGATAACCGTGGAGTCGCAGGATCAAGGTGAGCTTCAAGAAATCGTAGGAATGCTACGTGGTCTGTCTAGAGACCTGATGCATTCTTCCACCGAAACCGTCCCGGAGTCCAACGGCACAATCGCCCAAGTGTTGGACACGGAAAAGGGTAGTAGTGTAGAGCCATCTCCCAGCGTCAATGGAGATGCTGAGACCCCGGCTCCACCACCGGAAGCTGCCCCGGTCCAAGTACAAGAAGAAAGTGCTGTGGAAGCTTCTATTGAGACGCCTGAAACGCCCGAGGCACTCAGTGAGCCGACTGAGGCACCCCGGACCGAAGAAGTAGTAGTACAACCGCCCCCGGACCGCCCTCAAGAATCCGCCCCCGTTGGCCGGGTAAAGGCCCAACAGGCGGCCCGCTCGGCGGCAGCGGAATTGGCATTCGTCCAGTTCTGTCAGTCGCTCAACCCGCTGGGCGACATGCGAAAAGTAGTTGCCGCTGCGGAAGGCGCTGCCCAGTTCCTAGAGATGGATAGCGTTGATGCCGACGACCTGGCAAGGCTGTTCGAGCAGGTGGGATGGATGATTCCCCACAGCTTTACTCAAACACTGCGTAACGCCGCCCGAAGCAAGTTCCGTTGGTTGGAACGAGTCCCTGGCCGTTCCGGACATTACATGGTTACCACTGTGGGCCGCACCGTCATCCTGGGCGAATAGCCTTTCAGGATTCTTCTGCCCAGAGTCCATGCCGGGAACGCCATCATGGGTTGCGGCCATCCGATGCTGGTACTATGCTTGCAGCGTCACTTCAGCATTGGCTGTGGGTTTCCAAACTCCCCGGCCACGCAAGACTGCAGCGCAACAAAACTTCTTGGCAAGGAAGGATCGATAGCTAGATGGAAATCGTAAACACCGGCCCCCGGCGGGCCATGGCCGTGACTCCCCATCCCGACGATTGTGAAGGGGGATGCGGCGCCACCATATCCAAATGGGTCCATGAATTCGAGACGGAGGCAGTGGTAGTACTCTGCACCAACGGGGACAAGGGCACTTCCGACCGGGACATGACGCCGGAGAGGCTGGCAGCAACCCGGGAGCAGGAGCAAAAGGAAGCGGCCGACGTTATGGGGGCCCAGAATATCGTGTTCCTCTCTCATCCCGACGGCGGCCTGGAAGACACCATGTTGTTCCGCAGCCAGGTGGTGCGGGCTATCCGGATGTACAAGCCGGACATCATCCTGGCCATCGATCCTTACCGCAGCATCAGCCACACCCACCGCGACCATCGGATGAGCGGCCAAGTGGCCTTAGATTCGGCTTTCACCTACGCTTGGAACGAGCGTCACTTTCCGGAGCAGATAACCCAAGAGGGACTCCAGCCCCACCGGGTCACCGAGGCTTATCTCTGGGGCAGCGAAGACCCCGACGTTTTCGTGGATGTTGCCGATTATCTACAGATGAAGGCCGACTCCCTAACCAAACACGCCAGCCAGATGCGCGGCCCCATAGAAGGCCGTCTTGAACGCGTGACGAACGGGGCGGTCCGCAACGGGGAGAAAGCAGGCATCCCATACGCCGAAGCGTTCCGGCGCATCCGCTTCGAGCTAGGGTCCACCCAGTGGCAGTATCTGAACTGCTAGACCCGGCGTCTTAGTGATTAGATAACCTCACCGGAAGGACGTGGCTGCCAACCGGATTGCGGACTGTTTTTTAGCCTTAGTTCGCGACAGTCCTCGTGTACGCCGCGATGGTCACGTCAACTTCCGCGTCCTCTATGTACTCATCCCATACATTGCTATCGTTGATGCCGATGGCTGCTTGTATGTGAGTGCCCCCACCCACGTCGGGAGTCCATGTATCCGTGGAATCGCCACGCCTTATCCCGGAGATTCGGTCGTCACCCGTACTCGTTACCCGCAATATCAAGCCGTTTGCCACCGCAGGGACGGAATAGGTGTCGGCGTCGATCTCCTGAAATGAGCCAGTGGCTGGGTCGGCAACGGCTAGGTCGTCCGAGTAATAGACCACCGAGCCTTTGGTCTGGCCTACCAGGTAGAACTTAACGTCGTCGTAATCCTCGTGGTATACCTCAAACTGGTCATTGTCATCGATACCCACCACATACATGGTGCTCGAACGATTCTCCAGGTCCGTGGTTATGGTGCTGAAGCTGCTGCCAATCTCCCGCACGCCGTAGTCCCTATCGTCATCTTGGGTAGACAGGATAAAGAGAATCACACCGTCGGCGTCAGCGTCGACGAAAGCGGACACATCGGCGTTGGTCCACTCATCCTCGGTGGTGGGAGTCACATCCAAAGGGGTGTTGAAAAACAATGGGTCGGCCCCCATCGTATAACCTATCAACTTGAAGTCTATCTGCGTGTCCTCAACATACCCCTGGATCACCCGGTTAGCGTCTACTTTGACGATCTGCCACCGATGGGTCTCATCTTCCACCGTCTGGTAGTTGGTATTGGACATATATTCCCGGGTATCGTCCTTGCCTCTGACCACTCCGCTCTGAGTACCTTCGGTGCCCGTATTGATAATCTCAACTATGGCTCCGGTCGTGCCTTCGGGAACTTCGTCCGTAAGGTCGATGTCTTGCCAGGAGAGGGCGGTAATCAGGCTAATGTCCAGTGCGTCGGTGAACCAGAAGAACCCACTGGGACCAAAAGACCAATCAACCGACACGCCATTGGGGGTTGTGATCGACACCGTTGCCGTTGAGTCGGTCTTTTGGGTGGGAGACAGAAGGGCCTCTAGGGTGATGGTTTCGTTCGGGTCCCAAGCCCCGGGCTGGTAGCTATCCGGGCTGATTGATATCTTCTTCCATTCGTTGTTGGCTAACACGCCGGTGGTATAGGTGAGGCGGGTGACGACTTGGTTACTCAATGCGTCGAGATACTCGACGATGAAGTCCATCCCGGAGAAATCGAAGACGGGGGTAAGGCCCGTGTTTTTGAGCTTAAGAGTTAAGTCTCCCGAGCCTCCTCGGGCGCTAACAAACTCAAATTTGGTCCTGACCTGCTCACCATTCAGGTAATTAACCTCAAGCGTAGAGCGGCCAACTAACGTTGTAGCAACGATCGACGTCCTCGCCAATACTGCCAGGACCACTATTAGAACGCCTACGACGATGACGCCGGCGATGTTGATTGCCATCAACCCAGCGCAGGAACCCCGCTAAGTCTAGGCCAGGGGCGGGTATTAGGCTAAGTAGACAACATACGGAATAAGTTGGCAATTCGTAGAATTACGTAGTTATACCTACGAACTACAATAGTGTTCCCGAGAACGAACAAATTGAATATACAACGGGTCGGTAATTGGGAGATTGGGATGCTATGCAGGGGGCTAGGAGGGGTCAGGCCTCATCCTCAGCCCGTTCTACTGCACCAACCAGTTAGACGCCTTCCCGAAGCTCTTGGATCATACGACGCAATTGGACCTCTTCTATCGGTCCTTCAGTGGAAGGTGAGAAATTAATCTCGTCCAGTAGGCCGCCGTACCTCTCTAGGAACCTTCCGGCAATCTGGTCGTATTCGCCAATCACTGCAAAGGCGTCCAGCATCTCGTCGCTAACCAACTCCCCCATCTCCGCCCATTCTCCCCGAAGCGACATCTGGTGTAGTTGCGCCCCAATCTCCTCGAAACCATGAGCCTCCAACACCGGGAAGTATGTCCGGGTGGAAGAGTAGAAAGCGATACGGCGTCGCACGTCGGCGGTGGCGGCCTGGATGCTGCTCTGGTTGGGACCGGTGATGATAAAGCCGCTACCGGTAAGCCCGGTTTGCGACCGGTCACGGCCAGATTTCTCCGCCCCCTTGTCCAATCCGGGGCGGACCACGTCGCGCACGTACTCGGCCGAGGTAAGGCTGTGCAACATCAGACCGTCGCAAACTTCGCCGGCCACCTGGCAGTTGTAGGCGTTGACGGCACCGGTGAAAACGGACGGCGCGGGGTACAAGCTGGGGCCGGGGTTGAAGAAGGGCGTCATCAACGAAAACTGATAATACTTGCCTTGGTAGTCCAGTTTACTGCCCGTCTGCCAACAATCCCAGATATGACGAAGCGACTGAACATACTCCCGCAATCTGGGGCCCGGCGGTGCCCATGTCGTCGAAAACCGGCGCTCGATGTGACCCTTAACCTGGGTGCCCAGGCCCAATCGAAAACGCCCTTGGGAAAGATCCTGCAGATCCCTGCTGGTATGAGCTGTGACCATCGGCGACCGAGGGAAGGCGATGGCTACGCTGGTGGCTAAGATTACCTTCGAGGTGGACGTGGCGGCCATCGCCAGGGGAAGGAAGGGGTCGTGGGCGGTTTCGCTGCTGGAAATGCCATCGTACCCCATGGATTCGGCCCAAGCCGCTTCACCGGCAACCCCGCTTAGTTCTTTAGAGCTCAACCGGTAATTGACACGCATGATGTCCCCCTCGATGGAAATAACACGACGAATGTTAGCACAGCAAAAGACGGGACATGACGCTGGGTCCTAACTCAGCGGGCTGGCATTGGGAAGGAGAATATCTCAGCCGGCCACTTCTGGGGCAATACCCGTAGTTTCACGCCGTGGGCAACGAGCAGATTCTTCGCGACAACAACTCGAAAGTCCTTAGTAAAAGAGCTTCGCTCAGGGCGCCCATCTGTCGCGGGGTGAGAGCTTCGTTGCGGCCTAGGTCTTTTCCGGCGGGGCTGGGCTTTGTCGCTGGCTTCGATCACGATGGTGGTCCGGCCTCCCCGTAAACTCGGCGGGGCAGCGAATCAGATGGCTCAGGATTTGAACCAGTAGAGCCTGGTCCACCATCACCACCGGCAATCCCGGCGCACAGCGAAAGGTTACCGCTTTCGACCAACCGGCCAATCCCAAGTCAGCTTGAACCTGGTCGAAGAGAATCTCAATGCTGGAACTTTGAACATCGAGTTGCGCTGCATCAGGCTGGTTCTGAAAACTTGGCGACAATTCACCAACCACCCGGTTCAACCGGTCGGTTTCCAGATCGATGGCTTCCAGGAATTCCCGGTATATCTCCGGAGGCAAGCTGATGTCCGGCTGGATCAGGGCGCTGCTGTACCCCTTGATAGCCGTAAGAGGTGTTCGCAGAGTTTGGGCGGTATCGGCAGTCAATTCCCCGCCGCCTCCAAGTTCAAGAGAGGTCTGATTGATTGGACTGCCAGCCCGTTTCAAATCTTCGATCTGGCGGGCTTGCCGCGCTACGTGTTGGTAGAGCCGCATATTGTGCACGACGTGGGCGATCTGCGGGGTGAGCCGCTCTAGCGTCCGGGTTTCCTCTGCGGTGAATCCTGGTTCGCCATCACGTTCCAACGACAATGCGCCAATCTCTTGTTTTTCGGAGTCCAGACTAGTTCTGATTGTATGACAGTCAACGCGGCTGAAACGATTTGCTCCCGTAACGTCGACTGGCCAATGTAAAACGCTGATGTCCTTGCCTTCCGGGTCGACCCAGGTCAAATTGCAACGCTGAAATGGAATCAGATGGTTCAACGCTTTGGCCAGTTCGCTAAATACATCTTCCAATCCGTTGGTAGGGCCCACACCTAGCCCAATCTTATTTATGAAGGCCAATTCGTCCACCTTCCCTTTCAACCGGTCATTGAGCCGGGAGTTGGCGATCCAAGGGCCCAAGAATGCCGCCGCCTTTGCCAAAAGATTCAGATCGGCCTGTCCATAAGCGTTCGTCCATCGGCTTGCCGACGCCACGACACCGACGACTTCGCCTGCGTAACAGATCGGCGCGATGAGAGTAGACAGGAGGTCCGGATCGCTTTCAAGATCCAGGCGGGAGTAGAGGACAGGTTGCCCATTACCCTGAACAATCAGCCCTTGCCCACAAGAGGCAATCAACTCCCAACCGACGCCTTCAAGGCTACCTATCGATCCGTGTTCACCGTGGCAGGCTTCAGCGCCATTCTGAATGGCGAGGCTTGATGCGCTGTCCTTTTCGTCGGCCAGGTAGATGCTGATCCTATCGTAGCGGATGAGACTCGCGACTTCGTCCGCGAAACGACGATACGTCGTACTCCGGGCCAGATCCTCCGCAACCAGAGACGCTATATTCTCCAACGCTTTATCATTAGCCAGATTGCGGCGTAACCGTTCTTTCAGTTGGATGTTCTCCAGCACCGCCGCCAATTCCTGGGTTATGGCTTGAAGCGGCAACGCCTGCTGAAAGTTATACCCATGGGGAAAGTCGCCGCGGAGAAAAACCGCTCCCAGAACGCCGTCTCGGCCCTCCAGGTTTATCCTGATGGATTGTTCGGAGACGCTTCCGGATTCGGCGTAATGAACGATTGATGCGTGATTAGGGATACCGAATCGGTGGGGAGCCCCCCAAGTAAATGCCACCCGCCCGGTGTTTCCCTCACGGTCTAACAGGATGACCGCCAGGCTTTGGGGATGAAGCACAGGCTGGACCTGAGCCACGAAGCGGTCCCCCGCCTCCATGATGGCTGCATCGAAATCGGCGGTGGTCTCTGCGTATCCCATCGGATCCTCTAGCCGGGCGAGTTTGGTACACGAGCAGTCAGACCAGCGGGGAGACTTTGGCATGTACACGGACCGGCAGCCAGCGTTGTCAGACCATTGTTATTCACACAACAGCGACACTCAAGGGAGTTCTGTCAGCGGAAGTTACCAGTAGAACAACGATACGAAGCTAACGGGGATTTGGGGTCAAATGGGGCCCGGCGGCTAGCATTCATAACCCACCGCAGTATCCGGTAACCAGCATTCTCGTTAACTCAGGATGGGTGTCTGCCCCAACAGCCGGGGTTAAGCTTTGTCTGAAGTCAGGTCCAGGTAGAGCTGATCGGACTTGGCAGCCATCACGAAATCGTTGCGATGTAGATTGCGAATCTTGTGGGTCCACCACGTGACCGCAACCCGGCCCCATTCGGTAGTCAGCCGGGGATGATGACCCTCGGCTTCGGCCAGATTCCCAACCTCATTCGTGAAATCCAAGGCAAGCTGGAAGTTGTTGAACTTGAACACCCGGTCCAGCTTGCTGATTCCATCTTCCGATATCAAGTCCCATGCCGGCACATGGGTATGCAACTCACCCACCTCTTCCGGTTCCACCGGAGGCGAGTCCCGGCGGCAGGCCACACATTTTTCCTGGTTGAGTTGGGTCATATAAATGCCTCCGGAGATGAAGATGGAACACGAGATTCTGGCGACCATGATTACGTCGGACCCGGCCAAGACGTCGTGACGAACGCTATGCAGTCACCCGATTTTAGCATAGGCTATGGGTTGCGGACCGGCGGCGAGACCTCGGCCAAACGGCCAACCTAGTGACAAAGGTCTCTCCGCATAATATATTGGCGGTAGCTATTGGGTCGGCTCCGGACATTTTCTCTGCCAAGTATTCGGCAAAGGGGTAGAGCGGACACCGGTTGAGCGAATCGACCCAAAACATTAACTCATAAAGAGGCGAAGCTGATGATCTTCGGAGCGATTACCAATTCTTGGAGACTCCAACTGGAGGATACCGACCTGGGAGACTTGGTGTCAGATGCCAAGACCAGGGGCGCGAAACATGTAGAGCTGAGGCAGACTTGTCTGGGAGACTGCGAGACCGGAAACGGCGAAAACTGGCGTCCGGTATTGCCCAAGTTGCAGGCCTTGGTAGACTCCTTCCCGGACCTGGACTTCGACCTGGCGATGGCTTGGCCTTGCTTAACCAAGCAGGCCGACGCGAAAGGCGAGCAGTTCCAAGCAGCCTTGGAAGCGGCCAAGATTGTGGGCAGACATACCCCGCACCTGCGAATCGTTGACCCCAGTAAATTCGATGAGACGTGGGAGGAGCCCAAGGACATCCCAGCCGAAGCCATGAGCATCACGGAGTTGACCCGTGAGGCGGCTAGCCAGGGCGTTATCCTGTCCATGGAGAACTCGGGACAACCTATCCGCAGTATGGCTCTCCTGGTCCAAGAGGCTCGCAACCAACTCTCCTCTGAGGAAGGCTCTTATCTGGGCCTCTGCCCGGACGCCACCAATCAGTTGCGGGGTTTCCCTGAGAGCGACCCCCTGGCTGAGTTAGACGCAGTGCCGCTGGACATGCTAAAGATTGTCCACTTCAAACAAGCGCGGGACGGCAAGGCCTATCCTACCGTCGACACCGGAGACCTGGACTGTTTGAAGATGTTGCACCTCTTGGAAGCTAAGAACTACCAGGGCGCTGCAATCATGGAGATTCCACCAGCCCCGGAAGTTCTCGAAAACCTATCGGCCAGCTTCGCGTATCTGCGTTCTTAGGCTAGGACGGTTCTTAGCCAAAGATTGAAGTTATTTACTCAATGACCGACTACAGCAACTTTACGGTCTCTATTCACTATGACCGGAGGCTTTACCGCCACGACATCACCGGGTCTATCGCGCACGCCCGCATGCTGAGCAAGCAGGGAATCATTAGCGAAGAGGACGCCGGTCTGATTATCGACGGTCTGGGAAAGGTCCGCCAGGAGATCCAAGAGGACAAGTTCCCCTGGGACGCATCTCTGGAAGACCTGCACATGAACATAGAGAGCCGGCTGAATGCGTTGATCGGTCAAGCCGCCGGCCGCTTGCACACGGGTCGGTCCCGCAACGACCAAGTATCCCTGGACATGCGTCTTTACACCAAAGAGGTCCTCAAAGAAACGGTCCAAGGATTGCGGGCGACTCAGGGGTCATTGTTGGGGCTGGCAACCCAGCATCAAAAAGTAATCATGCCGGGATACACCCACCTACAGCGGGCGCAACCGGTTCTGTTCGCGCACCATATGCTGGCCTACTTTCAGATGTTCCAGCGGGACATCGACCGGTTCCGGGACTGCTACCGCCGCACAGACGTTCTGCCCCTTGGCAGCGGCGCATTGGCCGGAGTAACTTACCCCACCGACCGCGAGTTTCTGGCCCAGGAACTGGGGTTCCGCGAGATCAGCGCCAACAGCATGGACGCAGTGTCCGACCGGGATTTCCTCTTGGATTATCTGGCGGCGGCAGCCACGTGCATGATGCACCTGTCCCGTATATCAGAGGAAATCGTCCTCTGGTCCAGCCGGGAGTTCCAGTTCATCCGGCTGTCCGAAGAGTTCACCACAGGCAGCAGCATCATGCCGCAGAAGCGCAATCCCGACTTCGCCGAGCTATCGAGAGGTAAAACCGGGCGCGTCTACGGCGACCTGATGGGTCTGCTGACGGTGATGAAGGGGCTGCCCCTGACCTACAACCGGGACCTGCAAGAAGACAAAGAAGGTTTCTTCGACGCCGTCGATACCCTGCTGGCAACGTTGAATGTATATCCGGATATGCTCAAGGGATTAACTCTGGACGAAAACCGGGTGGCCAGCTTGGCCGGAGAGAGCTTCATGTTGGCCACCGACCTAGCCGACTACCTGGTGGACAAAGGAATGCCCTTCAGGGAAGCCTACGGCGTCGTGAAGGAGCTGTGCAGGCATTGCGAGACCCAGGGACAGGAGCTGCAAGACCTGACCCTGGAAGAGTACCACCGCTTCTCGGCCAGTTTCGACCAAGATGTGTACAGCATCACCGCCGAATCATCAGCGGCAGCTCGGGACAACCCGGGCGGCACTGCGCCAAACCGGGTGGCCGACGAACTGGGCCGCGCTAAAGAATTGCTGGAGTCAACCGCCAATGACCTCTGAAGCACGCATACTCATCGCCCCCTCGGTCCTAGCCGCGGACTTCGCCGGTCTCGGACAGCAGGTGCGGGACGTTACCGAAGCGGGCGCCGACTTGATTCACGTCGACGTGATGGACGGCCAGTTCGTGCCCAACATATCTTTCGGTGAGGTAGTGGTCGACGCCATTCGCCGGTCCACCGATCTGCCGCTGAACATCCACTTGATGATTAACAACCCGGATGATTTACTACCCTGCTTCATGAAAGCGAAGTCGGACCAGATTTTAGTCCACGCAGAGTCCACCCGGCACTTGCACCGGACTGTGACGAGAATCAAAGAGGCCGGTCATGAGGTGGGGGTGGCAATCAACCCTGGCACCCCGGTATCCGCGCTGGAAGAGGTTCTGCCCCTTCTGGATATCGTGCTGGTGATGACGGTGAACCCCGGCTTCGGCGGCCAGTCTTTCATCCCCGAGGCCCTGGCCAAAGTCAAACGGTTATACGAGACGATTCGATCCAATGGATACGCAGCGCAGGTCGAGGTTGACGGTGGCGTGAAAGCGGACTGGACGGCACAGGACTCGGTGAAAGCCGGGGCAACGATTCTGGTTGCCGGGACGGCGATATTCAACGACGCCGAGCCGGTAACTCAATCGATGGCGCGGATGCATGGATGCATCCACGGGTTGAAGCCAGAGTAGAAGGACAAGCGAGGGGGTCCGCCCGGCTTGATATTAAGCCAGCGCTGCGACAGCCTTGCGGACCTTGGCGGACTTGCTGAGAGAGCGCAAGCACCGGGTGCAAATCTTAACCTTTATCGACTTGCCATCCTGCACCAGGGTCTGCTTGTGAACATTGGCCGCAAAACGGGTCTTTGTATGGCGGTTGGAGTGGCTGACGTTATTACCGGTCATCCCAGCCTTGAAACAAACTTCACATCTCATATCGTTTGATCCGATCCTCGAAAGCTAACGGGTTCTGTAGTGGCTACCCACGGATGGACAGCGATTCCCAGTATACCATGCGCCGGAATACGTAGCTACTGATACTCCACACTTTTGCGAAGCATCTGCCTCAGGCGCCGCCGAGACCACCCTAGGACTTGGACCTGTCCCTGGCTGGCAAAAACTCCTGTAGCTCCTCCCGAGATTTCCACTCTGGCTGCGGGGTCTCCAGTTCGTGTCTAGGCACGAACTTGGATCGTTCAACCTTCTGATACTTGTGAACATACCTGGGGCAATTTGTGTACACCTCGGTAGCCTGGACTCGAATGATGAATTGAGCCTCAGGGAACAGAGGCAGAAGTTCATCGTCGTCGAGAATGCTGGCGATGCCCTGTAAGCGCATCCTCTGCTGCCCTTCAAAATCCACAAATAGCATACCGACGTTGGGATTTTTCAGCAGGTTGCCCATGGACTGGAATTTGCCGTTGCCGTCGTAGTTGGGAAAGGCGAGCCATCGGTCATTCAGCACTTTCACGAACCCGGGATCGCCGCCTTTGTAGGAGCAGGTCGGCAACCCTCGATGGTCACATGTTGCCAGGAAGAACATGTCCGCCTTCTCGATAAACTCTTTCTGCGGTTGCCCTATGGTCTCAGAGACCCTCTCCACTAAATGATCGGCCAGTCGGCGAGAGTCGAATCTATCCTGCAATTGCCGGTTGCCGTCGTGGTAATCATGCACTCTTAAGGTCATCGTAATTCTCCTAACCGAAACAACTTGTCTCCGAGAGCCGGAACAGGCCTATTCACGCACTCGGTAAATCTCCACCACGGCGTTCTCTACGAACGATCCCTTAATCGGGGGTCTGGGTTTCTTCACCCGTACCTGGACAGCTTTTACCGGAAATTCATCCAGTATCCGGATGGCAACGTTCTCGGCGGCGGCTTCAAGCAGGTTTCTCGACTCCCCTTCTATCACTTTTCGCACCGAACGGTAGAGATGGGTGTAGCTCACCGTATCTTCCAACCGATCCGACTTACCGGGGATGCTAAGGTCCATCTCCACAGCCAAGTCCACCACGTAGGGCTGCCCCAAGGATTTTTCCTCGGCGTTGACTCCATGGAAGCCGTAGAACTGCATCCCTTCCAGGACGATTCTATCCGTTGGGTGGTGGGAGCTTTCAGCCATCAGCGGTCAGCCGTAAGCTTATCGGTGATGGACTCGGCCAGGGCCAGCAGGTTTTGGGCCCGCTTGATAACCGGCACGTCAATCATCCGTCCGTCTAGGTCAGCCGAACCGCGGCCTTGAGCCTCGGCCTCGTTCCAGGCGTCCACAACCTTTTGAGCATAGGCTAACTCTTCATCGGAAGGACTGAAGAGTTCATTAATTATGTCGATCTGGGCGGGATGGATGGCGAATTTGCCGGTGAAGCCCAACTTGCGAGCCTGCCCCGCATCCGCTCTAAGACCGTCCGAGTTCCGGAAAAGCACATAGGGAGAGTCCAACGATGCTACCCGGGCAGCCCTTGCCGCCACAGCTACAGTAGCGCGGGGGAAATATATCTCTTCGCCGGTGTCGGTGCGCTCTAGACCCATGTCATCGGTATAATCCTCGCCGCCGAAAGCAATTCCAACGATACGGTCCGACGCCGTGGCGATCTGGTAGGCACCTACCAAGGCGCGGGCATTCTCGATCCACGGAATAATCTTCACCTGCCCCGGTTCAATCCCCACCGATCGTTCCAAAGACGTCAATATGCTAGCGACGTCCCTCACATCTTGGGGAGATTCGACTTTACCGAGACTTATGCCAGCCAGATCGGGACTGACGACTGCCGTTAATTCGTCTCGAGTTAACCCCGTGTCCAGGGAGTTGACCCGAACCATGACGCGATGTCCCAACGCCCGAAGCTTGGGGACCCACTCAATGGCTAGGTTTCTGGCGTTGACCTTTTCTTCCGGCGGGACCGAATCTTCCAGATCAACCATGATTATGTCGGCTGGGAATTCTTTCGCCCTCTCCAGCATGTTTGCCCGGTTTCCAGGCACGAACACTAGGCTGCGTATAAGCTCCAAATCCACTCCATCACCGGTCAATCATACCGGTGCTAATATATGAAACAAGGTTGTCGCGGCGTAGGAGCACGGCTAGCCGTGCTCCTACAGTTTTGCATAGCCGGGTCACACTGGGCAAACTAGACTCACCCGTGAGGCGCTATCTCTACCGCCTGCATCAAGTTCACCCAAGTCTTCAAAGTTATCTGTTCACGGCGCTTCCGTAACTCCAGGTCCCCTTGCCAAAGAGCCGAGTCTACACCTTCGGGTTTGGGCTGGGTGACCCTAGTCTCTTCCCAATGGCCCGGACCATGGTATCCAGTTAGAAGAATCACTTCGATCGGGTCGGTATCGGCCAGAGTGCTCCACAACCCGAGGATACAGGCGCCCTGGGACTCGATCCGAGGCCACACACCGTTCTCGGAACAGTTGGCAAATTCTTCCACGTCACTGGATCTGATAAGTTGTCTCCGGAACCCATAGACCGCCCGTCGATCTTCGGGAGGAACGAATTCTTTAGGCCGACTCGCTATCGGCTTCAACAGGCGGACTTCCTCTTTCACGACTAGCCCGTCTTCGACTGTAGCGCCGGTGTGTTGACAACCATTCCAGGTCTCCAGATCGGGGAATCTGGTGATTTGGATGACTTCTTCGGGGGGGTCTCCGATGAAGCCGTTCAGCAGGCATAGGACTCTGGCACCCTGCCGGTTCAGATCGGGCCAGACTTGCTTCTTGGCATATGCCGTGTAGGCCGCCAATCCGCCATAACGCAGGCTGACTTGCCGTTGTTCGTATATCGCTGCTTCGTTAGCCAATCTTGGTATGCCAGCATCTGTGTTTCGTGGGATCTAAGGAACTGAACATGTTCCCGCCTACTCCATATCTCCCCAGGTATTGCCCCACTTGATATCAACTTTGAGGCTGACGTCTAGCTCCAACGCAGCGGGCATCTCGTCGTAGACCACCTCTTTGATGGCTTCAAGTTCCTCTTTAGGAACCTCGAAGACTAGCTCATCATGAACCTGTAGCAGCATCTTGGAACGCAGGGCGTCCTGTTCCAGGCGATGGTGGACCCGAATCATAGCCAGTTTCATGATGTCGGCGGCGGTACCCTGGATGGGCATGTTCACCGCCATACGTTCTGCACCGCCCCGCACGTTGAAGTTGGACGAATTGATATCGGGAACGTACCGGCGGCGTCCCATCACGGTTTCGACGTATTGAGTTTCCCTAGTTTTGACCTTGACGTTTTCGATGTACTCGCTGATGCCGGGGTATTTGGCGAAATAGGACTCGATGAACTTGGACCCTTCCTCGCGGCTGAACCCGGTTTGCTGGGCGATGCCATGGGGAGAAAGTCCGTAAATCACGCCGAAGTTAAGGACCTTGGCGATGCGCCGCTGGTCCGAATCCACCTCGTTGATCGGCACCTCAAACATGAGCGAAGCCGTGGCGGAATGGATGTCCTCGCCCCGGCGGAAGGCATCCAACAGTCCGGCATCCTGGGACAGGTGGGCCAGAACCCGCAGTTCGATCTGGGAGTAGTCGGCCGAGAAGAGCAGCCATTCCGGTGCGTTGTCCGCCACGAAGGCTCTGCGCACCTGGCGGCCCAGGTCGGTACGGATAGGGATGTTCTGCAGATTGGGGTCGCTGCTGGACATCCGCCCAGTGGCCGAACCCGTCTGGTTGTAGCTGGTATGGATCCGACCCGTCACCGGGTTAATCATCTCCGGCAGGGCATCCACATAGGTGGACTTGAGCTTGGAGATTTGTCGGTACTCCAGGATGTTGTCCACCACCGGATGCAGGCCTTTAAGACCTTCCAGAGAGTTGGCGTCGGTGGAGTAACCGGTCTTGGTGCGCTTGGTGCGCGGCAGGCCCAATTCGTTGAACAACAGGTCGCTGAGTTGCTGGGGGGAGTTTATGTTAACCGTGTGGCCGATGGACTCATACAGGTCCACCTCCACCTTCGACATAGTCTCCTGCAAGTCCCTGGACATCTCGTGAAGCGCACCCGCATCCATCTTGATGCCGTGGCGCTGCATGTTAACCAGAACCGGAACCAGCGGCATCTCCATATCGGCCATCAATCCGGTCAAGCCTTGGCCTTCTACTTGCTCCTCCAATACCCCTCTTAGTCGACCGGTCATGTCAGCATCGGCGGCGGCGTAGTCAACGGCGTCCGCGATGTCCACTTGATCGAAGGTGATTTGCTTCCGGCCAGTGCCGATCAGTTCGGAGATGGGGGTCATCTCGTGGCCCAGAACGTTTAGCGACAGGTTCTTCAGACCCAAAGCGCCTTTGCTCAATAGATGAGCGGCAATCATGGTATCGAAATCGACGTTTTGGCAGATGATGCCGTGGTTGGCCAGCACCGTCACATCGTAGTTGGCGTTGTGGGCGCATTTGGCCAGTTCGGTGGATTCCATCAACGGCCTGATACGAGCAAGAACCGTTTCTAAGGGAAGTTGCTCGCCCTCTTTGTGACCCACCGGTACGTACCAAGCTCGCCCGGGCTCCACGGAAAAACTCAGGCCCACCAGGTCCACCCGCATCGGGTCCAATCCGGTCGTCTCGGTATCGAAGGAGAAGCTGCCCGACTCTTCCAGCGCAGCAATCAGGGCTTCCAGTTGATCCTCTGTCTGTACCGCCTGGTAATCACCGGCGGGTTCTCGCTGCTGGACCACTGCAGGGGCGTCAGGCGCAACCATTCCACCTGCCACGGAGGGAGGCAGGCGATTGATGACGTTGAACATCTCTAACTCGTTCAGTAAATCAACCACTGCTGCCCGGTCATATTCCCCAAACTTGGAGGTATCAGGATCTAGCTCCACCGGCGAGTTCCGGTCGATGGTCATCAGGAATCGATTCTCAAAAGCCCGGTCCCGGTTTTCCTCCAACGCCTTCTTCGTGCTGGGCCGCTTGATTTGGTCCAGGTTGGCGTAGATCCCCTCTAGGTCGTGGAACTCGGTGAGCAGTTCTATCGCCCTCTTCTCTCCCACACCGGGAACTCCGGGAATATTGTCGGAAGTATCGCCCAATAACGATTTGAAGTCCGGCTGCTGCGCAGCGGTCAGACCTGAGTATCGAGATTCCAGTTCCGCTTCGTCATACACCGTGCGATTCTGAATACTGGAGGACAGATCCACCCGGACTTTTGGCGTGATTAATTGGAAGGTGTCCCGGTCTCCGGTCAGAATGACGGTATCGATACCCTGCTCTTCAGCTTGCCGGGCCAATGTACCGATGATGTCATCGGCCTCGAAGCCCTCGCACTCAAAGATTGGAACACCGAAACCGGCCATCAATTGCTTTACTCTGCCGAATTGGGGCCTCAATTCGGCAGGCATCGATGGACGTTGCGCCTTGTACTCCTCGAACCGTACATGCCTGAAAGTGGGAGCGGAAAGATCAAAGGCGATGGCGCAATACGCCGGTTTCCAGTCTTGCAGGGCCCGAAGGAAAGTGTTGGCGAATCCGACTACTCCGGAGGTGTCTTCTCCGGTAGTCGAGACGGTGAGAGGTCCCTGTGCCGAGATAGCGCGAAATGCCCGATGGACCATGGCGTGACCGTCCATCAGCATCAAAAGAGGCGAGCCTTGGGGTGTGCCTTCGTTGGCGAACATGGGCAGGGTTTGACCCTCGTTAGTGGACATGGCAGCACCTCGGAAAGCTAGTGAGATGGTGGGGGCCGATGGGCTGCATTATACACCTGGATGAATGGATTCTTCAGCCTGCTAACACTAGTCAAAGTACCGGCAGCCCATGCTACAATGCTCACGAAGCTGGGGAGAGCCAAACCACACCATGCCCATCTACGAATACCGATGCCAATCCTGCGACGAAGTATCCTCATTCTTCGTCAGGTCCATCGGCATCGACCTGGAACCCGATTGCCAGCATTGTCAGAGTAATCAGATGCAGCGCCGCATGTCATCATTCGCTCTGGGAAAGACCGGCACGTCGGCGAATCAAGGCGCATCGCCGTTAGACTACTATCGCGACCCACGTAACATCGGCCGCAACGTGGAGGAAAGCTTCTCGCGCCACGGTTTGAAAATGCCTCAGCCAGTCCGCGAAACTATCGACGCCGCCCGAGATGGCAACGTCCCCAAGGGGTTAGACATATGACCACCGCAAACACACTTCCGGAAAGCTGCTACGCCTCTCTGGTGCATTGCCTGTACACCGTCTCTGAGCAATGCCCCGATACACCCCCAGCCGCCGACGCCCTGCACCGCCTGCGCAACCTGGTGCTAGTACTGTTGTCCCAATTGACCGCTGCGCCATCGGTCACAACCTCGGGAATGACTCTCACGGAGGCACTGACCCTGGTCACAACATCACGCGAGTTGTTGACCGTGTTGACGGGACAAGGAACTGGGGGACCGGTTAATTCCGAGATGAACCAGGCATTGTCCGAAACCCTGGACGCTCTGACCGCCGGCATGGGCGCCGCCCTTCGCCAAGCCCAAGCGGACAAGGTTCGAGGGCTGTACGTCATCATCGACCCCCAGGTAACCGGTGGCAGAGACCCTATGGAAATCGCCAGAGCGGCGGTCAACGGCGGGGCCAAGATGCTCCAACTTCGGGACAAGCTCCGGGACAAAGGGGAGATACTGACCCTGGCCACTCCTTTGCAGCAGCTTTGCCAAGAACACGACGTGATGCTAATCATGAACGACCACGTTGACCTGGGCGCAACCGTCGGTTCGGCGGGAGTGCATGTGGGCCAGACCGACATGCCGGTGGACCAGGTACGCAAAGTGCTGGCCCCGCATCAAGTACTGGGGCGTTCCAACCGGGAGTTCGACCAGTTGATAGAATCCCAGGAGATGGGGGTCGACCACGTGGCCTTCGGCGCGATATATCGCACCACCACCAAGGGCGTCGGCCGGCCACCCCAGGGAATAGAGCCGCTGCGTAAGGCACGGGAACTGGCCAAGGTTCCCTTGGTCGCCATCGGAGGCATCAACATCGACAATGTGACACCAGTGGTGGAAGCGGGAGCCGACGCGATCTGCGTTACCGCCGCCGTGGCGTCTGCAGAGAACCCTGAAGCTGCTGCTGCCGCCATGGTTGAGGCGATACGGTCGGCCGGAGGTAAGGTTTAATGCCTTCATCTTACGGAGATGATTTGGCGGATGTCGTCTCCAAAGCCATCGGGCGTCTAACCGTCCGAAACCGGTCCCGGGAGCAAGCCCTGCCCATCTCCCGGGAAGTGATACGGTTCTCGGCCAACGCTATCCGGGCCGTCCACCGAGGCGACTTGGATGAGGCCGACAAGCTCATCGCCCAGGGACGGGGGCGGCTTGAGGACGCCGAGACGTTCCGCCAAGACAACCCCGAGATTTACTCCGCCCCTTTCATGTCCGACGCTCGCAAGGAATTCGCCGAGGCCAACGTGACCTACGCCATCATCTCCGGCGGGAAGATTCCTCAGCCGGAGGACCTGGGCATCGACCCACCGGCATACCTCAACGGGCTAGCCGAGGTGATTGGAGAACTTCGCCGTTACATCCTGGACTCCCTGCGGCGCGACTCCTTCGACCGCTGCCAGGAATTGATGGACGTGATGGACGAGATATACAGCCTGCTGGTTACCGTGGACTTCCCAGAGGGCGTTACCGCCGGTCTACGCCACAGCACCGACATGATGCGGGGAGTCCTTGAGCGCACCAGAGGCGACCTGACCATGGCCATGCGGCAACACAAACTGGAAATGAGAATGGCCGAATGGCAGGAATCCCAGCCATAACAATCACCTTGGGAGATACACATTGCCGGATATAACCGTCACCTTCCTCGGCACCGGAGCCGGGGTCAGCGTTGACCGGGCCCACACGGCTATCGTCGTCGATTGCGCCGACGGTACTCGCCTGCTGCTAGACGCAAGTTCGGGAAACTCGGTCATGCGGCAAGGAGCGGCGGTGGGAATGGCCGCTAGCCATTTCGATCAGGTACTCTTAACCCACCACCATGGCGACCACATGGGCGGCATCCCCTTCATATCGGGACAGCGCCGCTTTGCGGGTCCCGGAGATCCGGCGATGCACGTCTACAGCACAGAGGAAACCCTGGACCGGTTGGGGAAGGTCTGCCTGGCAACTCAAATGAACGTCCCTTCGGTGGATCAGGAAGGCGCTTACTTAGCCGACGGCCGCGCATTCTTAAGCTGGACCGCCGTGGACAACAATCAATGGATCACTTTGGGACCCACCACCCGCGCTTGCACGTTCCCCGCAGACCATATACCCGGCGCCGTCGGCTGGAAGATAGAGTCCAACGGAGTGTCCGTGGTTTTCTCCGGCGACACCCGATTCAACCCCCATGTGGCGGAAGCGGCCCAGGGGGCCAGCCTGCTGATCCACGAAGCCTTTTGCACCGATGCAGACCAACAAGCTGCCGCCAACCGGGGCCATTCCACCGCCGGAGAAGCCGCAAGGATCGCCACCCAATCCGGGGTTGCCGAGTTGGTAATCACCCATATAACTCCCGCATTCCACGCCAACACACAGCCCCTCATCGACGACGCAAAACTCCATTTCCAAGGCCCAATCTCCGCCGCCAACGACCTCACCGTGGTCACTGTCGCCACGCCGTAGATTAACCGTCAAACTTCCCGTATAGTAAGCCTCGCATCTAGGCATCCCATTCCCGAACATCGACCGTCAGGAGCGAGTGCCATGCCCACGGAATTGGAAGACGTCAAATACCAGGTAGCCGTGGCCAACAGGGTTCTGTCCGAGATGGGTTTAACCACGGGGGCCACTGCGTCTCTGGGCCACGCCAGCATGAGAATGCCCTCCGACTCGGGCAGGTTCGCGATCAAGGGCCGGGGCTACAAGATAGACGTTTTATCCCGGGTCTTGCCCGAGGAAATGGTCGTCTGTGACTTGAACGGAAGCCAGGTGGAAGGCTTACCCGGACTTACACCCTGTTACGAAATCAAGATGCACTCTTGCATCTACCGGGCCCGGCCTGAAGTCCAGTCCATCGTCCACGTCCACCCCCGGTACACTGTGGTCATGAGCGTTCTTCAAAAAACCCTCGTACCCATGTGCCCCGAAGGCATCGGCTTAGTGCGCCACCCTCTCCCGGTATACCCCCACAACAAACTCATCCTGACCGACGAGGATGGCACCGAGGTAGCCGAAACTTTGGGAAACGCTCCCGCCGTGCTTCTGATAGGTCATGGCGCCGCCACCGTGGGCAAGGACCTGATCGAGTCGGTGATAAACATGCTCAACCTGGAAGAGCAGGCGAGGATGAACTGGTACGCCTACTGCGCCGCCGGTCCCAACCATGCCCAGATACCGGAAAATCTCATCGCCGAGAGCGACAACCGGCCTCCGATACATGAACTGCCCCATCTCTCGGAGTTGTTCGCGGGATCCCCGGCGCCAGCTAATAACGGCGTCTGGCTCGATTATGTCGACCGAGTAAGCAGAGACCTCTAACAAGGCGCAACCAAAGAATCGCCCGGAGTTGATTCCATGCTTGCAACAGCACAAACCTGCGCGGTGCTGGGCCTTGACGGCTACATCGTACAGGCCGAAGTAGACATATCGCCGGGACTGCCGGCCTTCAACATCGTGGGCCTGCCCGATACTGCGGTGCAGGAAGCCAAGGAGCGGGTGAGGGCTGCCCTGCGCAACAGCGGGTGCGAGTTTCCCCTGCGCCGAATCACGGTCAATCTGGCCCCCGCCGACTTAAAAAAAGAAGGGCCGGCTTATGACCTGCCGATAGCCGTCGGCATGATGGTCAGTTCCGGCCAGGTCGATCTCCCAGACGAAAATGCGATCTACCTGGGAGAGCTGTCCCTGGACGGCAGCCTTCGTCACACCACCGGCATCCTGTCCATGATTTCGGTCCTCCGGGATCAAGGTTTCACCAAGGCAAATGTGCCGGCAGTGGATGCCCCGGAATCCGCTTTGGTGGAAGGCGTGGAAGTTTATCCCGTCCCCGATCTCGCCGCTCTGATAGAGCACTTCCGGGGAGAGAACAGAATCTCTCCCATCTCGACGAACGGCACTCCCACGGACGATGACTGGAGCCCTCCCGATGCCATGAACCTGGCAGACGTCAAGGGCCAGGATCACGCCAAGAGAGCATTGGAGGTAGCGGCGGCGGGTTTCCACAATCTGCTGTTCAATGGGCCTCCGGGCAGCGGCAAGACCATGCTGGCCCGGTGTCTGCCGTCCATATTGCCCAGGATAACGTCGGAAGAAGCTCTGGAAGTCGCCAAGATATACAGCGTCAGCGGCGCTCTGCCCGCCGATAGCCCGTTGATGCTGCAACGCCCCTTTCGGGCACCTCACTACACCATCTCCAACGCGGGTTGTGGGCGGAGGACGCAACATCAGGCCCGGCGAGATTACGCTAAGCCACCGGGGCGTTCTGTTCTTGGACGAGCTTCCCGAGTTCAGCCACACGTCGCTGGAATCGCTACGCCAGCCCTTAGAAGACAAAGTGGTAACCATCAGCCGGGTTTCCGGCACGGTTACCTACCCAGCGAGCTTCATGATGGTTTCCGCCATGAACCCGTGCCCTTGCGGCTACTTCAGTGACCCCAAGAAAGAGTGCACCTGTTCGTCTTCCGCCGTATCCCGCTACCAGAAACGGGTCAGCGGACCGCTTCTGGACCGCATCGACGTGTTCGTGGAAGTGCCGCCGGTGGAATACGAGAAGCCGGTGGACGAAGCGCCAGCCCAAGACTCCAGCTACGCCCGGCAAAGGGTGGAACAGGCCCGTGACATTCAGCGGGAGCGGTTCAAGGACAACGGCTTCTTATGTAACTCAGAGATGGGACCGGCGGAAGTCTGGAAATCGTGCCCCCTGGACGAAAGCGCCAAGGCCCTGCTCCAAGCAGCAACCCAACGACTCAACCTCTCCGCCAGAGCATTCCACCGGATCCTGAAAGTCTCCCGCACCATCGCCGACCTAGACGCCGCCCGAGACATCGGCGTCTCCCACCTGGCCGAGGCGTTACAGTACCGGTCGAGGGGATTTGTGGGGTAGGGGGTCAGGCAACACGTAGACGGTCAGAATCGGTCCGCGGATCGTAACTCCAGTGCTCTGGACCTAACGATTCAATATCAGCAGAGTCTGACAAACCCCTCTGATCCTAGATTGGCATAGAGGCGTATCAATGACTGAAGAGCGGTGGGCCGATAGTGAGGCGGAGGCAACTCAAACGGTGGAAGACGGCATGGCTGCCCTAAACTCCGGGGATGACGAGGCCTTATTCGATACCTTTCATATGCCCCACGTACGGATATCCGGCACCGGCGCCGTGGCCTTTTACGCCACTCGGGAAGATCTGGAGGAGAATTATCGGCGCGAATTCGCTGCCAGGGCCGGGGATTCCTGGCATCACACGGTCCTAGATTGGACCCAAGCGCTCCACAGCTCAGAAAACAAAGTCCACCTGTTCATCCAGTGGACTCGGTACGACAAGGACGGTGGTCCGCTAGCCACCCACCAAGCCTTGTGGATCATGACCAAGCTCGACGGCCATTGGGGTGCTCAGGCGCGTTCCAGCTTCGCCCCGTGAGAGCGCCCCTCGGAAAACTTGCGGCATAGAGTTGTTTGCTACCCTAGAACGCGCGTTGACTGCTTCTAACACGCCCCAAGCAACCGGCCAGAAGAAATCGCCGGTGACACACATAATTGCTACACATGCCCAAGTGGGCAAGAAAAAAGGGGAATAAGATGGCAACTCAGAGTATGACAATCGACTCACAAGTTCATTCCTACGAGCGTAATCGACCTGAGCGTCCTTGGGCCTCGATCCCGCCATGGCCGGAACAGGTGAACGGGGACGACATGGTGGCGGCGATGGACGCTGTCGGCGTTGACGGAGCATTGTTGGTTTCTCCGTACAGTATGTATCGCTACGATGCGAGCTATGCGCTTGAGGTGTACGCGAAACATCCGGGCCGATTCGGCGTGATTAAGCCATTCGACTCGCAGTCAGAAGCGGTGGCCGACGAGATCACCGAGTGGGCACAGACACCGGGTGTCGTCGGAGCACGTCTCATGCTCAGGGATGAGTCAGGCGGAGCGGACGACCCAGGGGTCAATCGAATGCTTGCCGCCGGCGCCCAAGCGGGTATTCCAATGAATGTTATGGGTACGGGCAAGCTGCCTCTTTTTCTCGAACTGGCACGCCTCCATCCGAACACCCAGTTGGTGATTGATCATGTCGGTCTGCCCCAGCCCATGGAGCCACCAGCGCCGCCCGAGCCGTTCGCCGATCTGGCCGATGTGATTGCGCTTGCGGCATGCGACAACGTGTCCATCAAGATTTCCGGGGCCTGCACTCTCTCTCATCAGCCCTTCCCGTACCCGGACATCTGGGAGCCGCTGCGCAAGGTGTTCGACGCCTTCGGATTCGATAGATGCATGTGGGGCACCGACTGGACCCGGGCATCGGGAGTGTTGAACTACGAGCAGGGCGTTGAGGCGTTTCGAGTAACGGACCAGCTGTCGGATTCAGAGCGTTCCGCACTCATGGGCGGCTCCCTCTCGAAGATTTATAGCTGGTCACCTCACAAAAGCTAGGGGATGTGCGGCGGTTAGAACCGTCCGCAGCGATCCATTTACTGAGCTTGTGGGCGGAGGGCGCAACATCAGGCCCAGCGAGATTACGCTAAGCCGCCGGGGCGTGTTCTTTCGGGACGGGCTTCCAGAGTTCAGACACACCTCGGTGGGTTGCGTCAGTCCTTAGAAGACAGGATGGTGACAATAAGCCGGGTTTCCGGCACGGTTACCTACCCTGCCCAGTCTCATGTTGGTTTCGGCCATGAACCCGTGCCCGTGCGTCTACACCAGCGACCTTAAGAAAGAACGCACTTGCTCGTCCTCCGCCGTGTCCCCCAGCATTGTCGACATAGACGCCGCCCCAGAATTCGGCCTCGCCCACCTGGCCTAGGCATTGTAATACCGATCAAGGGGGTTAGGGTCAGCGAGCGAATTACAAGCAAATGGGAGTGGGATTAGCCAAACGTTACCCCTATATTTATTTCTCCTGAAAATCGCCCCCCTAAATGAATTTGTGACCCTCTCAGCGTTGCTCCCACACTCTAGTTGCGCAAGGGATAAGCTATGTCTCGATCCGAGGTTAAGTGACCCGAAAGTACGGAGTTAAGAGGAACGATAGTACGTAGATATACCTATTTACATTGGACTGGGAGATATGCAAAATATGCTTCGCCTATGTCCCCTAGGAATTCCATTTCGCGGTGCCAATCAATGCTCTAGATTCTCACTGCCCAATCTATGATTGCCTGAGAATGGCTGAGATCTACAAAAAAGATTCAGTCTCTGGGGCAGGTAGTTTTTATGGGCCTCGTTAACCAGCATCACAGTTCACTAAGGAAATAAGTTCGCGTCAAGTTCACTTAACGTGCGACTGATAATCAGGCGACTTAGAGACTTGTGGGGCAATTTCACCCGTTTACTATCTGGGGATCTGAGCAGTCTGTAAAGCGGCTTTTGTGGCCGTTTATATAATCTTCGACTCGACCAGGAGAAACACCATGAGCAAGCGATTGATTTTGATACACGGTAGAAGTTTCAAACCCGCAAAGGCGGAACTCGAGGCAATCTGGACAGAAGCACTTCGCTATGGTATCTCAAGGGACTTCGGAGATGCAAAGGTTGGACAGTTTGAACATGTAGATAAAGAACTAGCCTACTACGGGGATTTTTCAAATGATTTCCTACTAAAAGAGGGAGTCACCTATGACCCGCAAAAGGATTTGGATGACAGGCGTACTGCGCTCGAAGAATTGAAAAGGTGGAACAGCCCGGATTTTGCTGGCGAAACCGGCAAATCCAACTACCAAAAAATGAACGGGCAATCTTCGATGTGGGAAACGTTCGCCGACTTTGCCGACCTACTTCCACTTGCGGCCCTGAGCGACAGGATTATCTCCCGTAAACTGCCCGACATTGAGCAGTATTGGAACGTAGATGAGAAATTCGGAAGCGACGTCCGTTAGCGATTGACGGAACCTTTGGCTAAAGCCCTTAGCCAAGACGACGACATTTTGATTCTCTCTCATAGTCTAGGCACCGTAATAGCCTATGACGTGTTATGGAAGTTCTCCTACTATGGTGAGTGGCAGGATATCCGCAACAAGAAAGTTTCGATGTTAGTCACTCTGGGTAGTCCATTGGG
>CAXEOX010000024.1:0-34486 GCA_963997925.1 uncultured bacterium | reverse complement strand
CTCCGTGCCCTCTGTGTCTCCGTGGCTACTTAAGGTCTAACCGTACTGTTCACGCAGGTCCCGCTTGAGGACTTTGCCCATGACATTACGGGGCAGCTCGTCGATGAATACCACCGAGCGGGGGCGTTTGAAGCTGGATAGACGTTCATTGCAGTAGCTGATGAGTTCTTCTTCGGCCACACCGCCTTCCCGGCCAACTACCACGGCGCGTACTTCCTCACCCCACTCCACGTCGGGGATGCCGATGACCGCAGCGTCGTCGACTCTGGGATGGGACATGAGGACCTGCTCCACCTCTTCCGGCGAAACCATCTCCCCGCCCCTCTTGATGAAGTCCTTGGCCCGGCCCGACAGATAGATGTAGTCGTCTTCATCCTGGTATCCTAGGTCGCCAGTGTAGATCCAACCGGAGCGCAGTGCTTCTTCAGTGGCGGCTTCCTGCTGCCAGTAGCCCCGCATCATCCGGGAGCTTCGGGCCACTATCTCGCCCGTCTCTCCAATGGCGACGGTGTTGCCGTACTCGTCGACTATCTGGACTTCCACGTCTTCCAGAGGCTTCCCTATAGAGGTAAGTCTGCGCAGTTTCTTATCAACTTCTTCTTTCGTTCCTTCCAGCACGTGATCTTCCGGAGGCAGCATAGTGATGGTGGAAGCAGTTTCGGTCTGGCCGAAGGCGTTGATGAAGCGGGCGCCGGGGAACTTGGCTATGGCGTCTCTTATAACCTCCATCGGCATGGGGGCCGCTCCGTAGGTGATGACGTCCAAAGAGGAGAGATCGTACTCTTCGAACTTGGGGTGCTCCATCACATGCTTCAACATGGTGGGCACGAGCATGGCGCGGTCGGCCCGGTGGTTCTGGGCCAGGCGCATCCACTCTTCAGGCTCAAACTGGCGCATGATTAGCATGGTGCGGCCACCGTATATCGCCGCCAGCGATGCTTGCAGGCCGGCGATGTGGTACAAGGGCACGGTCAGTAGGTTGGACTCTTCAACATCTGGGTCGGCGGGGTTCACGGTGGACAGTAACAGCCCCGAGAAGCTCTCGTGGGTTAACATAACGCCCTTGGGAACTCCGGTGGTGCCGGCGGTGAACATTATTACCGTGGTGTCTTCGTCGTCCGACTCCGGAAAGTGCATCTGGTCGGGTATAGCGTCGGCGACCAACTCGTCGTAGCTTATCCTTCCATCGGCTGCGGGACCGTCCAAGATGACTACTCTTTCTGCGGGCATCTCTCCCTGAGACGATATCAGAGGCAAGTAGCGCTCTCCGATGAAAAGAATGCTGGGCTGAGCGATGCTCAGCATCTGCTCCAGTTCTTCCGACTTGGCCCGGAAGTTGATGGGCACGTAGATGGCGTCCAACTGGGCGGAGGCGAAGTAAACTTCCAAACAATGAGGGGTGTTGACCTGCATCATGGCCACCCGGTCGCCCGCCACCACTCCCTGGTCGGAAAGGGCGTTGGCCAGTTTATTCACTCTCTCCTGAAACTCGGAGAAAGTGATTGCTTCATCGTCGAAGAACATGACCGGTCGGTCCGGAACGATGGCGCTGGAAATCATCAAAAACTCTGAGGTATTCATTAAGGTCTCTCCTGACAGTCTTCAGTTTCTATCTTGATATCTACGTTAAGTAGAGGGTTATCCGGTAACACCGGTGGCCAATCGAGTCTCCAGATTCAACGCCTCGGCGAGGGGTAGGTCTTGACCCAGTCGCAAGGCCGTTTTGGTGGCAGCGACGACTTCAGCGTCCAATCCAGCTAAGCGGCGCGCTGCTTCCATCGCTTCTTCTATAAGGTCGTACGGGGAAATAACCCGGGTGACCAGGCCCATGGCTAACGCTTCTGCTGCGTCGAATCGCTTTCCGGTGAACAGTATATCCAGGGCTCCGCCTAGCCGGGTATTTCTCGGCAAAGTTTGGCTGCCGCCCGCCGCTGGAATCATTCCCAACTGCACCTCTGGCAGAGCAAAGATAGTCCCCTGGGCGGCTAGGCGCAAGTCTCCCAGCAGGGTGATTTCCAGGCCTGAGCCTATGCAGTAGCCGTGAACCGCGATGACTATCGGCTTGGACAGGTTTAGGAACTGGCCCCAAACGTCCCTTTGCCAGCGTACTTGGCGGGCCACGGCTTGGGATGGCGCAGTGCCGAACTCGGTAAGGTCGGCGCCGGCGCAGAAAGCCCGGCCCTCTCCGGTTATCAGTACGGCGCCGATGTCAGGGTCGTCCTGCACCGCCGACAGCACCAGGGAAAAATCGTCGCGCATCTGCATGTTGTAAGCGTTCAAGACATTGGGGCGATTCAGGCGGATGTAGGCCACGTCGTCCAGCTTGTCGAACAGTAGGGTGTCGAAACCGGGCATGCCGTCCCTAGCCTTCCGTCCAGTTCATGTAGGCCCGGCTATATAGGTCGTCCAGGTCTACCTCCGTATACCGCAGGCCGATGTTTTCTAGATTATGAGCGTCGCTGACCTCGACCAGCATGAGGTCGTGCTCCTTGGCAATCTCCGCCACCTGGGGTTTGCGGATGTGCCAGTTGTGGATGTAGTTGTCGATCTCTATGCCGTGGACATTCTCTTCGATGATGATGTTGGGCGAGTAGAAACCGGGGTGGCAGTAGATCCGGAATACTCCTCCATTATCAAGAAAGAGTTCACTGACTTGGTATTCGTCGAAGGGATTCTGCGGTGGCCGTATCTCTATCTCCCAACCGGGGATGATGATGACCTCGCCGGGGAAGTGTTCCTCCACCAGGTCCTTGAACTCCATCGACCACTCTTTGTTGTGGTGATCGGTGATGGCTATTCCGTCGATGCCCTGCGACTTTATCTGGGCCACTACTTTCTCGGCGATGGTCAGCGACGGAGGTTGAAAGTTGAATGCTTCCCAGACATGGGTGTGCAGGTCCATTTTGACTTTCACTCAGTTGGACTCCTTTCCGGTGGATATCCTGGTCTGTCATTAAAAGCTGTCAGCCGATAGCTATCAGCGGTCAGCTTTCAGTTTATGTTCCGGTGTACTTTGGGGGACGCTTCTCTAGGAACGAACCCAGACCCTCGGCACGGTCGGTGGTGCTTTGCAGCAGGACGTTCAGGTCGGCTTCCAGGCGCAGTCCTTGATCCAGAGTTAGGTCAATGCCTTGGGAGACCGCTTCTTTGGCGTATCTTGCGGCGATGGGCCCACCGGCCAGGATGATTTCGGCCAGCGTTAGAGTTTCTTCCATCAACCGCTCGCTGTCCACTACCCGGCTAACCAGACCCACGGCCAGGGCTTGTTCGGCGTCGATGATTCGCGATGTGAGAATCATGTCTCTGGCCCAACCCGGCCCGATTAATCTTGGCAATCGCTGGGTGGCGCCGTCCCAGGGGAAGACCCCGCCGGCCAGGTCCGTCACACCGAACTTGGCATGGGACACGGCAACTCTGATGTCCCCGGCGATGGCTAGCTCCAGTCCGTGGTCCATGGCGTCGCCGTTAATGGCGACGATGACGGGCACTTGGATGGCGGCGATGGCGGATGCGGCTTGGAGATTCCTAAGCCTATCCGACCCCTGGTAATCGGGACTGCCGGCTACATTTTCAGGCATGGGCTCACGCCCCACTGAGAACTGGTTTCCGGCTCCAGTCAGGACCACCAATCGGATGGTCTCATGCTCTTGGACCGCTTGGCAAACATCGCGCAGTTCGGCGGCCATCTCCGGTCCGACACGGTTGGAGATTTCGGGACGTGACAGCGTTACCGTGGCCATCGGCCCGTCCTGTCTATAATGTAGGTAATGGTATGGAATATTGTCCTTCCTAGCACCCTTTTATTGGGCCATCTCTGTAGGTCCGGGGCGGCGCTCCAAAACGCCAACTCGGCAGCTAAATAGTATGGCCCGCGCCGTCTCTTGACAAGGGTCAGTAGCTCTATTACCATGACTTAGCACTCCCGCACCTTGAGTGCTAAAGCTGTGCGCAACGGGCAATGGCCCGAGTCTGAACAAGCGAGGAACAAGGAGGAAAACGTGGCAAATTTTGCGCCACTGGGCGAACGAGTAGTCGTTAAGCCCATCGAACAAGAACAAACTACCAAGGGTGGGATCTTTTTGCCGGACACTGTCAAGGAAAAACCCCAAGAGGGCGAGGTAGTGGCGGTCGGACCCGGGCGGGTCAGCGACGACGGCAGCCGTATCGCCATGGAGCTTTCCAAGGGCGACCGGGTGATTTATTCCAAGTTCGCCGGCACCGAGTACAAGGACGGCGACGACGAGTACCTGATTCTCCGTGAGAGCGATATTCTCGCGAAGTTAGGTTAGTTGATTCAGCGGACCTTCGGGCCGCTTCTATACTTCGGTTCTATCTGTAAAGGATGGTGATAAAGGATGCCCGCAAAAAAGATTTCTTATTCGGAAGAGGCTCGTAAGTCCCTCCGGACTGGGATCGACAGCCTAGCCGCTGCGGTTAAGGTGACCCTGGGTCCCAAGGGCCGCAACGTAGTTCTAGACAAGTCCTTCGGCCCCCCTCAAGTATGTAGTGATGGCGTGACGATCGCCAAAGAGATTGAGTTGCCCGACGCTTTCGAAAACATGGGCGCCCAACTCTTGAAAGAAGCCGCCACCAAGACCAACGATGCCGCCGGTGACGGGACGACCACTTCGGTGGTACTGGCCCAGGCCATCATCAACGATGGTTTCAAGAACGTTACCGCCGGAAGCAACCCCATGGCCATCAAACGTGGGATCGACAAGGCTGTCGCCTTGATAGTTGCCGAACTGGGCAAGATGTCCCAGCCCGTGGAAACTCGGGAGCGCATCGCCCAGGTGGCCAGCCTCTCAGCCCATGAAGAAGCCATCGGCGAGACCATCGCTGATGCCATGGAAAAGGTCGGCAAAGACGGCGTGATAACCGTTGAAGAGTCCAAGGGTCTGGCCGACGAGATTGAGTACGTCGAAGGCATGGCGATCGATCGTGGTTACATCTCCCCTTACTTCATAACCAACGCAGATCGCATGGAGTCGGTTATCGAAGACGCCACGATTCTTATCACTGACAAAAAGGTTTCCGCAGTAGCGGAAATGCTTCCCGCCTTGGAGAAGCTGCTTCAGGTAGGCAAGAAGAACGTTGTAATCGTAGGCGAGGATGTGGATGGCGAGGCCTTGGCCACCCTGGTGGTCAACAAGCTGCGCGGTACCTTGAACATCCTAGCGATCAAAGCTCCGGGCTTCGGCGACCGCCGCAAGGCTATGCTCGAAGACATCGCCATCCTAACCGGTGGCACCGTCATCAGCGAAGAAACCGGCCGGAAGCTGGACAACGCCGAGTTGGAAGACTTCGGGCAGGCCCGCAGCGTTTTGTCTACCAAGGACGAAACCACTATTGTGGAAGGTAGGGGTTCCGAGGAAGCCATTCAGGCTCGCATCGGACAGATCAAGACCCAGATTGAAGACACCACCTCCGAGTTTGATCGGGAAAAGCTGCAGGAGCGCATGGCCAAGCTCTCTGGCGGTGTGGCCGTCATCAAAGTAGGCGCCGCAACCGAGATTGAGTTGAAAGAGCGCAAGGCTCGTGTGGAAGACGCTCTGTCCGCCACCCGGTCCGCAGTTGAAGAGGGTATCGTCGCCGGAGGCGGAGTAGCCTTGGTCCGGGCCCAGCGGGCTGTGGAGAACACCGGAGACCTGTCCTCCGACGAGAAGGTGGGGATGGACATCATCCGCCGCTCAGTGGAACAGCCGCTCAAGCTGATCGTTGAGAACGCCGGTTTCGAAGGTGCAGTGGTTCTTAACGAGGTCAAGCAGCAGGCTGACGACTACGGCTACGATGCCGATGTCGGCGAATACGGCCCCATGCTGGAGCGCGGTATCGTTGACCCGGCCAAGGTGACCCGCTCTGCCCTACAGAACGCAGCCAGCGTTGCGGGCATGGTGCTCACCACCGAGTCCATGATTACTGAGATTCCTCAGGATAAGGCAGCCGCTCCGGCGATGCCCCCGATGGACTACTAACCAACGGACCGATTCAGTAGGTACTTGTACGACCGCCCCGATAACTCGGGGCGGTCGTTTAATTTCCGGCCCATTCGGTGTCAAGGTAGGATATGAACGATCCCGGCTCGACCGTCTCCATTGGAAAAGTCTACCCGTCCCCCGAAGCTGCCTTGGATGGGATTTCCCAAGGGGCGACGGTGCTTATCGGCGGGTTTGCCGGCTTGGGTAGTCCGAAGAATCTCCTAGGTGCTTTGCGAGACAGCGGAGTGGGAGATCTCACCTGCATCTGTCAGGGAGCTTGGCCCCAATCACCGGAAGTGATGGACGTGTCGGAGTTGGTGGCCAACGGTCAGGTCAAGAAGCTGATAACTCCCTTGGCTATGTATCCCGGTTCCGGCGGGGCAGTGGAAGCCCGTTGGCTGTCCGGAGAACTGGAGATTGAGACAGTCCCACCGGGTGTGCTTGCAGAGCGTCTGCGCGCTGGCGGAGCGGGTATCGCTGGTCTCTTCTTGCCCGCCGTCCCTGGCTCCCGTTTCCAGAGTGATAAAGAGGCCCGGACATTTGGCGGCCAAGACTTCGTTTTCGAAAGCGGTCTACGAGCCGATTTCTCCTTGCTGCGGGCGGAAGAAGCCGACACGTTGGGCAACCTGATCTACCGCGGCTCTCAGCGAAACTGGAACCCGGTTATGGCCATGGCCGGACGAATCAGCATCGCCGAAGTGGCCCTGATCCACGAGCCCGGTGGTATCGACCCAGAAGTGGTAATCACGCCGGGAATCTTCGTGAACCGCGTGGTTCAGGCGAACTAGCGTTTAGTCGAATTATTTTTGGGTCAACGTCATTCTGATCCTTCAGCGGAAGGAGAGGAATCTCATGCCCACTCAACCGGCCACCTCGAGATTCCGAACTCACCTGTGTCGGGTGCGGAATGATATTTCGGGTTTTGGAACTGAACAAGTCCGAGTTCAGGAGTTATCGCCACTGTGACTGGTAACAAGACGTATACACCATGACCACTCCGTCAAGAATAGACAACAATCAGATGGCCCAGAGAGTGTCCCAAGAGTTGACGCCCGGACGGGCCGTCGCGTTAGGCCCGGGGCTACCCGGTCTTGTGCCGGGCAAGATGCCGCCCGAATCTCCCATCCTTTTCTTGTCGGAAGGAGGCGCTTTGGGTTACCAAGGCGCGCCTTCGGGACAGGAGCTGGCCGCCGTGGATTCCAGCGGTCAAGGCGTTGGCTTGATTCCCGGCGGGTCTATATTGAGCACGATTGACGTATTTGCCTTGGTCCGGGGCGGGTACGCGGACACCGCGGTGCTCCAACCTGCGCAGGTATCCGCTCAGGGTGATTTCAGCCACTGGACCACCGCCGCCACTCCGGCCTTATTCTCTCCGGGGTGGGCTTCGGACCTGGCGAACGCACCGGGTAAGGTTATCGCCATCCTTCCCCACAGCAGGTCGGATGGGAATCCAAATATCGTTAGCCAGTGTACCCTTCCGGTGGATGGGCCTCGTTGTGTTGGGTTGATTGTTACCGACGTGGCGGTGTTGAAGGTTGGTGATGAAGGTCTGGTGTTGGAAGAAGTGGCCCCCGGTTGGAAAGCGGACAACGTCGTAGCCATCACCGGAGCGCCGCTCTCCGTGTCTCCCAACTTGCGTGAGATGTCCTTCGAACCGGTGTCCGCTCAGCTACCCAACAAGGTCTACTCCAGCGGGCTTGCCGCGATTCATGACCTGCCTCAGGGTGCGACGATTATGATTGACGGGTTCGCCGGTCCGGGTGGGATGCCCAGCTATCTAATGGTGGCCTTGCGGGATCATGGAGCCGGTGACCTGACGCTGATATCCAACACGGCGGGAATCGCCCGGGTGATTGGGTTCGGAACTCCGGCAGGGCGGCTGGCCATCGACCATAGCATTCTGGTCGATAACCACCAGATAAAGAAGGCCGTAGCGTCGTTTCCAGTCTCTCCCTCCCCATCACGACCCAGTTCCTTCGAACTGGCTTTGCAACGTGGAGAGGTTGAGGTTGAAGTCGTGCCCCAGGGTACTCTGGCGGAGCGTATACGGGCGGGCGCCGCGGGAGTCGCCGCTTTTTACACGCCCACCGCCGCCGGAACCCAGATCGCCGAGGGAAAAGAAATCCGCATCTTCGATGGCAAAGAATACATCTTGGAAGAGGCCCTGCGGGCGGACTTCTGCTTGATCCGGGGGTACAAGGCCGACACCCTGGGGAACATCGTTTACAAAGGGACATCCCGCAACTTCAACTCCGTCATGGCGCCAGCCGCCCGGACAACCATCATCGAAGTTGAGCAGTTGGTGGAGCCGGGGGGGTTAAACCCGGAAGAGATAGTTACACCTGGTGTCTTCATCGACCGCATCGTTCTTCGTCCACCGGGTTTCCTGGGTTACGAGTAGGGTGGTTCGGTCTCGATAGATCCAATACCAGTTGGTAGGAGAAGGGTTCGGTGGCTCAAGAGAACGATAAGCCTCGTTTAGAGCGGGAAATCATAGCCATGCGGGTGGCCCAGGAGTTGCCTGACGGCGGCTACGTAAACCTGGGCATCGGGATTCCAACTCTGGTATCCAGCTTCGTGCCCGAGGGCAGAGTGGTCTTCTACCACAGTGAGAGCGGCGTGTTGAACTGTGGACCCCTGGCCGATGAAGGGGAAGAGGACGTCGACTTAATCAACGCCGGAGGCCAGTTCATCAAAGCCGTACCGGGCATGTCCTTCTTCAATTCCGCCGACGGTTTCGCCATGATTCGCGGCGGGCATGTCGACGTTACCGTGCTGGGCGCTCACCAAGTGTCGGCCAAAGGCGATATAGCCAATTGGCTGCTGCCCCAGCGAGGAGTCGGCAACGTTGGCGGGGCCATGGACCTAGCCGCTGGGGCCAAGGACGTCATCGTCGCCATGGAGCATACCGACCGGGAAAACACCCCCAAGATTGTTGAAGAGTGCGACCTGCCGCTGACGGGCAAAGAGTGCGTGTCGTTGATTGTGACCGACCTAGCGGTGATTCGCCGCACCAGCGAGGGTCTTGTGCTGGAAGAGGTGGCTCCGGGATGGACGGCCGAGGAAGTCCAAGGACTTACCGGTGCGCGATTAATCGTATCTCCATCACTGGGAGATTTCCGTCTCTGACCCTGGAAAGTCTTCTCTATCGTTTCAACTAGGATACATCGCCGCTCCCATAAGCCGGTTGTTGGGTGTGTGGGTAGAGGGCGATTCACGTTGACTCGCATTAACCGGAATGATAAGCTAGGCTTGTAACAAGGACATACCGACGTTCATGCGGGAGCTTGGGTAAGCCAGGCTGAGAGGGTGACCAAGGATTGTCGCCGACCGTCTGTACCTGACCCGGATAATGCCGGTGTAGGGATGAGACGACAGCATAGAAAAGAGCGACGACCGCCAGGGCCTTACCTGGCGGTTTATTTTTAGGAAGTTATTGATCGGAAGGTCTATCTGGGGCCAACACAGTTGAAGAGAAACGGGGGACGCAGTGGCGATGTCAGATGATTTAGTTATTGGCGGAAAACACTTTAAGTCGCGGCTCATCCTGGGGACCGGAAGATACCGCACCATGGAGGACATGGTTGCGGCTATCGAAGCATCGGGCACCGAGATGATTACGGTGGCCATACGGCGTTTGGACTTGGACGACCCGTCCAAGAAGACCATTCTGGACTACATCGACTGGAACAAATACCAGATCCTCCCCAACACCGCTGGTTGTGCCTCGGTTGAGGAAGCGGTGTTCATCGCCCGGTTGGGCCGCGAAGTCGGCCGGACAGACTTCGTCAAGCTGGAAGTCATTCCGGACCCCAAATACCTGTTCCCGGACGGCGCGGCCACCCTGGAAGCGGCCCGTCAGTTGGTTGAGGAAGGGTTCACGGTGCTGCCCTACATCCACGCCGACCCCACGCTGGCCATGAGGCTTGAAGAAGTGGGTTGCGCCACGGTGATGCCCCTGGGTTCGGCCATCGGTTCCGGACAGGGGATCCACACCACCGAAGAAGTAAAAATCATTCTGGAGCAGGTTAGTGTTCCGGTTGTGGTGGACGCCGGACTTGCAGTTCCCTCCGACGCTTCCCACGCCATGGAGATGGGGGCCAGCGCCGTTCTGGTGAACACCGCCATCGCTCAGGCGGAAAACCCGGCATTGATGGCAGAGGCCTTCAAGCATGGGGTTGAGGCTGGACGGAAGGCCTACCAAGCTGGCAGGATACCTTCCAGAGCTCATGCCGCTCCCAGCAGCCCACCATCCGACGTGCCCCAACCGGTGCAGGCTTAAGCCAACTCGATGTTTGGTTCGGTCCTCCAGCCTTGTCTTTGCCTCGTTACTGACCGGACGTTGGGTGACCCGGAAGACTTGGTCCACCGAATCGCCGCAGCCGTGGCCGGTGGGGTCGATATGGTCCAGCTAAGGGAGAAAGACCTGCCAGGTGGCACCTTGTTGGAGTTGGCCCGAACGGTCAAGGAAGCCATCGCAGACCGGGCTCTGTTGGTGGTCAACGAAAGAGTTGACGTCGCCCTCGCCGCTGGAGCATCCGGCGTCCAACTGGGTGAAGAAGCCCTGCCCGCAGCCATCGCCAGGGACATCCTGGGTCCGGACTCCCTCATCGGTAGGTCAGTGCACTCCGTGGCTGGAGCTGATGAAGCAGTTGCCCAAGGGGCTGACTTTCTGGTTGTGGGCACGATGTATTCAACCCGCTCCCATCCAGGGGCCGCACCAGCGGGTCCCGAGTTGATTCGGCAGATCTCCAGGCTATGTGACATTCCGCTCATCGGGATCGGCGGAATCAACGAGGAGAATCTGGGCGAGGTCTTGGCAGCGGGAGCTACGGGCGTTGCGGTTATCACCAGGATACTGGATGCTGCGGACCCGGAAGCGGCGGCGCGTAAGTTGAAGCAGGCGATGTCGCAGGCTTGGCCGGGCGGCTCACCGGTCGGTCAGGGGGAAACTAGAGGAGGTTCCCGGGCGGGATGATCAACTTAAAGGTGAACGGAAAACCCAGGTCGCTGGATGAAAGCGTGGACTTGGCGACCTACCTTGACTCCTTCGGTGTTGACCAGCAGCACGTGGCCGTTGGATACAACGGCGATGTTCTCAAGAAAGAGGAGTTCCCTACGGTGAAATTAAAGGACGGGGATGTCCTAGAGATTGTGCGGCCCGTCGGCGGCGGCTGAGCAGATCCGAATCCTAACCGGGCCGCCGATGCCGGTCCAAGTCCCGTTTTCCCCCTCCTCCAATCATTTAGACGTAGAACCTTTCCCTTTGATAACTGGCCCAGGCTTCCCGGTGTAATTATCAAATCTACTTGATGTCTTTTGAATTTTGACTCGACCGGTTTAAGGACCGATCCGATGGAAGATAAAACCCTCGACCCCGCCGCCGTAGACGAGTTGTTAGGCGGCATAATCCGGGATAATCAAGAAAAGGTGGTGGGCTGGATCCGGGGCGAACCGGGCTGCTGGGGCTTCCTGGCGGGTAAAAGTGTCGCCGCCTGCCGCCAAGACTTAGGACGTCCCCTGGCCGATGGAGAACGCAGGTTGGTCTGGCACCGGCTCTGGCAATGGCTGGAACATATCAAAGCCAATGCGCTTTCCTGATTTAGGAGGGCGGTGGCGCATCCCCAATAGTTAAGCTAATCAGGAGCTAAAGGTATGGCACAAGTTAGATACATCGTAGATGACGTGGATGCTGCCGTTGAATTCTATGTCTTCAAGCTCGGTTTTGAACTCCAACAGCAATTCGATCCTGCTATCGCAATATTGTAACATGGAGACTTGACGTTATTGGTTTCGGGGCCTCCAGCATCGGCGTTTCGACCGATGCTAGACGGCACCGTACCCAGTCCCGGCGGTTGGTCCAGATTCGTTTTGACTTTCGACGATCTGGAATCGGACGTCGCAAAGCTTCGGGACGACGGAGTCGAGTTCAAGAACGATATCGTGGAGCAAGGAGGGCGCAAGCAGATACTCTGCGTTGACCCTCCCGGCAACGTGGTAGAACTCTTTCAGGCGGAATAGATAGTCTTCGTCGCGACCTAGGCCGGACCCCGGAATTGAGACGACTCCAGAACTTCGGGATTGATAACCCTAACGGCCTCGCCGCTGCAGAAAGCGCGGATATCCTCGACTATTCCACTGTAGAACGCCCGGTATCCTTCCTCCGTCACGTAACCCACGTGGGGTGTGATTACAGTGTTGTCCAGCTTCAGCAACGGATGGTCTTTGGGAAGAGGCTCCACGTCCAGAGTGTCCAACCCAGCTCCGGCGATGGCTCCGCGTTGCAGGGTGTCGATCAGCGCCGCCTCGTCAACGATGGGTCCCCGGGAGATGTTGATGAAGTAGGACGTGGGTTTCATTAGACCGAGTTCGCGCGCGCCTACCAGAGCGCGGGTGCGGTCGCTGAGCCGCAGGTGGACTGAAACGATATCGGCTTCGCGGAACAGCGTGTCTTTGTCTACCAGGGTTGCTTGGCACTCGGCGGCCCGCTCGGCCGTCAGGTTCTGGCTCCAAGCAATCACGTTCATGTCGAAGGCATTGCCCACCCGGCCCACCAGGGAGCCGATGTGCCCCAGGCCGATAAGGCCCAGGTTCTTGCCCTTCAGTCCCACGCCCAAGGTTGTACCCCATTGGCCGTCGCGGGTCCGGCGGTCTTCCTGGGGAATCTGCCTCATGATGCCGATAATCAATCCCCAAGTGAGCTCGGTCGGTCCTTCGCCAGCGCCACCGGTTCCGGCAAGGGTTATACCCAGTTCGGTGGCTGCCGCTTCGTCGAAGCCAGCGTTGCGCCCCCCGGTGGTAATCAACAGCCGCAATTCAGGCAAACGGGATAGGACCGAGCGAGGGAATCCAGTGCGTTCCCGCATCCCCGCCACGATCTGGAAATCCTTTAGCCGATCCACCAAGGCGTCTTCGTCGGCGATATGGTCCTTGAAATATTCGATCTGGTGACCGGAACCCGCTTGTGACCAGTCGGCCAATCCGGATGCCACACTTTGGTAGTCGTCGAGAACTGCGATCTTCACGTTGTCACTCCCATAAATTAGTCACGCCTTGCGCGTTCCGGTTTAAACACTCAACCACTGACTGGGCTAGGTTTCGCTTATGGTATCGGGCTGTTGGGGTGCTTTCTTGAATATTTGAGACAGGCTTTTTAGACCGCTACCGCCGGTTACAGCGTCTCGCAGCCAGAGGCCTGCGCCAAGGCCGGCAATCACGAACACCGCTAGGAATCCGCCTCCCGTGGCCATGGCGATGGCGGGCGCAGGACAGGTTCCCGCCACGGCCCAGCCCGTGCCGAAAGTCATACCACCAAAAACGTTCTTCTTCTCAACCTTTGCGTTGTAAAGCTCGATAGTCCCACCCAGCGGGGTTTTCACTCGCCGTCTTTGCATCAGCCATAGCAATGGCATGGCGGTCCCTACACCGGAAGCCAAAATCAGGTAAACATGGATATCCCGGAGTAAAAGCATGTCGTGAATCGTGTCGTATTCGTGAAGCCCGGCTCCGGCGATGGCGAAGCCAAAGGCGATTCCTACGAGAAATCCTAGGCGGTTCATAATCGTCCTCCAGTGGCAAAGTGAATAACAAAAGTAATCACGATTGCCGTGGCTAGGAAGCTGATGGTTGCGATGAAGCTGGCCGGCGAACGAGCGGCGGTGCCGCTAAGACCGTGGCCGGAAGTGCATCCACCAGCCCAACGAGCCCCGAACCCCATCAACATCCCCCCAAAGAACAGCACCGGGATCAAAACCCCCAGGGGCAACAAGCGGCTCAAAGCACCGTATTCCAGGCCAAAGGATTGACCGCCACGCATCAGTGACAACACCAGCCAGCCCAAGATTAGGCCGGCGATGAACCACACTTGCCACATCTCCGCCATCCGGGGACGGCGCACCCAGGTCATCACCTGAACATATCCTCCGCTGACTCCCAGGTGCTTGTTACCCAATGCGTAAAGCGCAACGACCAGCAGACCCATAGAAGGGCCGGCGATAAATCAAGGTAGCCTATCAGGAAGAAAGTCCATGAGAACCTCCTATAGCTGGATGATTAGAAGGGCCGGTTTTTGTGCGACGGTGTGATTAGAAGGGAACCAATAGCTGAAAGCTGGCGGCTGATTGCTGACCGCTATTTAAGCGCTGGCATGACCTTTTCAGTCAGCAATCTCAGGCTGCGGTTAACCGCCTCTTTGGGAAGCCGCCCGCCGGGATTCAGCTCGGCGGTGAAAGCGCTCAACCCGAGAATCTCTTTGAACTGAGCCAATTTGTCCGTTACCGATTCGGGAGTTCCGAAGATGACTTTCGTTTCCAGAATATCCTCGTAGGTCATGCTGGACAGCCGTTGGGAGCGGGATCGCCTGGAAGCCGTGCGTTCGACATCCGAGCCAATCTCGTCGTCGAAGAATACGCGCATCCGGGAGAAATAGGCCTCGATGGTCTCTTTGGGTTCCTGCGTAGCCGCCTCTTCGGACAGGCCAATGTACATCGGGATCCGGACTGATATATCGCCTTCACCAGGGTGCCCCGCTTCTTTCCAGGCCTTGTGGTATTCCTTCAGATTGGCTTGCAGGTCGTGCACGTCCATGCCTCGCATGGACAGGAAGATGGGATAACCCAGACGGCCTACCCGTGCAAAGCTGTCCTCACCGCTGGATGCCAAGCGAACCACCGGGTGGGGCTTTTGATACGGCGATGGGGACACCGTCGCATTTTCGATGTGATTGAACTTTCCCTCGTAAGAAAACGGTTCGCCCTTCCATGCCTCCAGAATGATGTCCAGAGCCTCTTGAAATCTTTCCCGGCTTTCCTCGTATGGGATTCCCATAATCTCATATGCCCGCGCATTACCGCTGCGTCCCACACCAAATTCGAACCGGCCTTCACTGATCTGGTCCACCGTGGCCGCTTCTTCGGCGATCCGAAGGGGGCTTATCAGGGGCAATACCTGCACCGCCATCCCGACTTTGAGCCGCTTGGTTCGGGACGCGATGGAACCGGCAACTACCAGGGGCGCCGAAAGCACCGACCGATTGGGGTTGAAGTGAGACTCTCCCAGCCACACCGAATCCAAGCCCGTCTCTTCGGCTAGGTCCGCCAGTTCAAATGCGTTATTGAACACCTCGGTTTGGGTGAGTCCAGGAGTACTGAAGAAGTCCATGAAGATTCCAAATTCCATACGTTCCCCCACGGTGTTACCCGATAGTACGCAGTTTCAGCGTTTCAACCATGAACACCAGATTCGATTCTTTATTAGGCAGGCGCAAGGCCGGGTTCAGTAAAACATACACCCCAACTAGGGTCAAGGGAATCTTCTAGCACGCCAAGTGTGAGACGGTTGGACACACTGGGGCGCATAGGCCTATCCAGATTCGGGCTTTTATTACGTGCCAAACTTGCCCAGTCAGTATCCTAGCTGCTAGCATGGCCTAAGTAGAGGCTGATAGGAGTCTATCCTTGGTCGGAATCGCCGCATACGGGGCCTACGTTCCCCGACACCGCCTCGGCGCTGGCACGTCTGGTTGGAACACGGAAATGGAACGCTCCGCCGCCAATTTTGACGAAGACAGCGTGACTATGGCCGTGGCCGCCGGATTGGACTGCCTGAGAGGACGGGACCGGCAGGCGGTTGACGGTCTTGTCTTCGCCACGACGACTCCTCCCTATGCCGAGAAGCAGTGCGCCGCCATAATCGCCGAAGCGTTGGACCTGCGCCGTGATATTTTCTCCGCCGATGTGACCGACGTCTTGCGGGCGGGGACCACCGGACTCAAGGCGGGGTTAGACTCGGTGGCCGCTGGCTCCGCCAAGCACGTGCTGGTAATCGCCAGCGACAGCCGGCAAGGAGCGCCCAAAGGCGACACCGAGCGGAACTCGGGAGACGGTGCGGCGGCGTTTCTGGTTACCCAAGAAGACGTCATAGCGTCTCTTGAAGGCTTCTACTCGATAACCGACAACATGCTGGATAACTGGCGCTCGGCTCAAGACCAGTTCGTTCGCTCCTGGGAAGACCGGTTCACCGCCGAAGAGGGGCTGGAGCGGATATTGGGCGAGGCCGTCTGCGGCTTTTTCCAGCAACAGGGAACCGAGGCTGGTGACGTTGCGAAAGTCGCCCTTTACGCTCCTGATGGACGCCGCCACGCCCAGTTGGCGCGGGGATTGGGGTTTTCTGCCGAGCAGGTTCAAGATCCCCTCTTTGGTCGATTAGGCAATACGGGCGCGGCGTTCCCCCTGATGCTTCTGGTGACGGCGCTGGAGCATGCCGAACCCGGCCAGTTGTTGCTGACTATTTCCTACGGTGACGGCAGCGACGTCGTAGGACTCCGCACAACCCCAGCCATCAGCCAAGCAAGAGCGCCGATGGGCGTCTCCGGCTACTTGGACTCCAAGCTGATGCTGGATGACTACGAGACCTACGCCGGATGGCGAAACGTCTGGCTCACCGACTCCTCCGCCCGGCGCCCCACCCCCGCGTCGCCGTCGGCAACCGCGCTCTGGCGGGAGGGCGACCGCAACGTCAGGCTTTACGGCGCGTCCTGTGACAAGTGCGGCTACGTCCAGTATCCGCCCCAAAGGGTTTGCGTCGAATGCCAGACCAGGGATGAATCGACCCCAGTCCGGCTCAGTGATAAGCCGGGATTTGTGTTCACCTATTCCATGGACTACATCGCCGGGGCCGTCGATACTCCACTGGTTATCGCGGCAGTGGATTTTGAAGGCGGTGGCCGGATGCTGTGCATGATGACCGACCGGGCTTTAGATGAAGTGTCGATAGATATGCCCGTGGAGATGAGCTTCCGGAAGCTACGGGTGGTCAACGGGATCCACAACTACTATTGGAAGGCGATTCCCAAACGTTCCACACTCTGACGCTATTTAAAGAAGAGGCGAGTATGAGCGGCATAAAAGACAAGGTGGCAATCATTGGGATGGGGTGCTCCAAGTTTGGTGAGCGTTGGGACGCTAGCTCCGCGGACTTGATGGTGGAGGCCGCCTACGAAGCCTTCGACGACGCCGGGATCGAGAGCAAGGATGTCCAGGCCGCCTGGCTTGGGACTGTCAGCTCCTTCCGCACCGGTCAGCCCTTGGCCGAGGCACTTAAGCTGGACTACATACCCATCAGCCGGCTGGAGAACGCCTGCGCCACCGCTACCGACGCCTTCCGCAACGCCTGCTATGCCGTGGCCGCTGGTGTCTACGACATCGTGCTGGTTATGGGGGTGGAAAAGCTGAAGGATTCGGGTTTCTCCGGTCTGGCGATCCCCGAAGCGCCGGGGTCCGACGTTGCCCCGCCGACGCCGCCGCCGGCCCAGTTTGCCATGGCGGCCACCCGCTATTTCCACCAGTACGACATTCCCTATGATGAGGGGAAGCAGACCCTAGCCCAGATCGCATCGAAGAACCACCACAACGGTACCATGAGTCCCAAAGCCCACTTCCAGCGTGAGGTCAGTGCCGAGCAGGTAGTCAACGCGCCGATGATTGCCTGGCCCTTGGGGCTTTACGATTGCTGCGGCGTCAGCGACGGGGCGGCGGCGGCGATAATCACCACTCCGGAGATTGCCAAGAGCTTTCGAGACGACTATGTTCTGGTCAAGGGAATCGGTCTGGCCGTGGGGGCCTTCGGGGTGTTGCGCAGCGACTGGGATTTCACCCACTTTCCCGAAACCGTGCGGGCCAGTCAGGCTTGCTACCAGGAGGCGGGCATCACCGACCCGCGTAAAGAACTGGACATGGCGATGGTCCACGACTGTTTCACCATCACCGAGCTAATCATCTATGAAGACCTGGGCTTCAGCCCCCGGGGCAAGGCCAGCGAGGACGTGGCGGCGGGAACATTCTCGCTGGAAGGTGAACTGCCGGTGAACACCGACGGCGGCCTCAAGTGCTTCGGGCATCCCGTTGGCGCCAGCGGCATCCGCATGATATACGAGGTGTATAAGCAGATTCAAGGTAAGGCCGGAGCACGCCAACTGCCCAAGGCCGATCTGGGAATCACCCACAATCTGGGTGGGCGTCCCGGCTCCTTCACCTGCTCAGTCGCGGCTTTCGGAGCACGGGATTAGATTAGCCTACCTAACATAACCCGCTGTCCAACACCCTCTCATCGAGAGGGTGTTTTCATTTCTAGCCTCAAACATTGTTATAAAAACAATATTAATTTCAAAAAACAGCCAAACTCGACCCTCAAAGCCTTGAATCTCCCAGAGTCCTGCTGATATAAACGACATTACATAATCGGGGCCGATAACGCCCCTTGGCCTGCGACGGAGAATCAACTTCCCGCCGGTCGATTCACTCCCACCCGGAGATTACTTGATGACGCAGAACTCGACAAAGATTCAGGTCGTGCAGGTATCGGGACGAGGCACCAACGTCGAATTCATCATCGACGATGTGGTTCCATTCGACCAGATCAGGAAAGGCGTGCGCGATTATCTGATTGAGAACCGGGGGATGTGGTCAGGCGGCGCGATCGCCGTAAACGTTGGCAACCGATTGACATCCCGAGACGAGTTGAATGAGCTCAAAAAAATAATCGAAGCAGGGTCCGGCCTAACCGTGATCCGGTTCTCATGCTCCCCGGAAACCATGGCCACGACTCCTGATGCCCCAGATCCTGAACCCATTCGTCCGCTGCAGCATAATGAGGTCATCATCCCGGACCGGAAGCCGACGGTTATAGCTCAGGCACAGGTGATACCGGATTCGACACCGGTTGCTCCTAAAATCATTGAGCCTCTTCAAGCCTTCCGGACTCCCAAGACCCTTCCTCAGCACAACGAAGTAATAGTTCCGGAGCCGCAGATCGAAGGGACGCTGCCACCAGGGATGCGGGCCGCTCCGTTGATAGACCGCAACGAAAAGCCGCATCAGACCGTGCTTCCCATCAATGAAGTTTCTCAAGCGGAGCAGCCTCCTACGAGTTATCCCCAACATAACGAAGTTGAGTCGGGACCTCCCGTCGTTGAAGACGACGAGCAGCCCCTCTTGATGGACGAAGAGAGGGCGACTAAGTCACAGCAGGCCAGCTATCTCCAGAGCCAGCGTGACACCGCCCTGTTGGTCAAGTCTACTTGCCGTTCCGGCGAAATCATCCGGCATCAAGGTGATGTCGTGGTGATGGGAGACGTCAATCCCGGAGCAGAGGTTATTGCCACCGGCGACATCCTGGTCTTCGGATGCCTCCGCGGCTTTGCCCACGCTGGCTGCGAGGGCAATTCTAAGGCGACCATCGTGGCTTTGAGCCTGGGGTCGCCCCGAGTTCAGATCGGGCCTCACGTCGGCGTATCCAGCAGCAATGCCGCCCAACCGAAGCATATCGATTCCGGCCCTCTTATCGCATACGTCAGGCGGCGTTCGATACATGTCGCCCTCTTTGAAGGGCGGTTCTTCAAGTACGGTAAAGGAGTGTTGTATGACGGGTAGAACTATAGTTATCACATCCGGCAAAGGCGGAGTCGGCAAGACAACTGCCACGGCCAACCTAGGCACTGCCTTGGCCATGCGCGGCCAGAAGGTAGTGGTGATCGACGCCGACATCGGACTCCGCAATCTTGACGTCATAATGGGATTGGAAAACCGGATCGTATATGACCTGGTCAATGTCATCGAAGGCAAATGCAAGATGCACCAGGCGATGATTCGGGACAAGCACCAGCTGGAACTCTTCTTGATCCCAGCAGCTCAAACCAGGGATAAAGACTCCATAGAGCCTGAACAACTGCGGGAACTGTGCGAAAAGTTGGAACAAGAATTCGACTATGTGCTGATAGATTGCCCCGCCGGTATCGAAGGCGGATTCAAGAACGCCATCGGCGCCGCCAAAGAAGCCATCCTAGTGACCACGCCGGAGGTTTCGGCCATCCGCGACGCTGACAGGGTTATCGGCCTGTTGGAGGCGTCCGAATTGCACCGACCCAAGCTGATTATCAACCGGATCAACACCAACCTAGTCAAGCATGGCGACATGATGGACAAGGACGACATCGTGGAGCTTCTGTCGGTAGAGATTCTGGGTCTGGTCCCCGCTGATGAGCACACCATCACCGCCGCCAACCGGGGCGTTCCGGTGGTCCACGACAAGAAAGCGCCGTCGGGGTCGGCCTTCCTTAGAATCGCGGCCCGAGTCGACGGGGACGAAGTGCCTTTCATGAGTCTGGAGCCCAAAACCAGCATAATCGACCGGATGAAAGGCCTGGTAGGTCTCAGCGGGAGGGCTTATTCCCATGCGTGATTTCATTCGATGGTTAGTGAGCCAACTCGCGGTTGCCGAACAACACGAGAAAACCGGCATCACCGCCAAACAGCGGTTGCAACTAGTCTTGATCCAAGACCGCCTGGACCTGCCCACTGATGAGATGGAGTCCATGAAACAGGAGATATGGGAGGTTGTGTCCCGCTACCTACGAGTGGCCGACGACTTCCTGGAGTTCGAGATTAGGAGGTTGGACGAACTGGTGGTTCTGGTATCCAACATCCAAGTCAACGACGCCAGTGAGTTGGTGCCCGCCACCGGCTGAACGCCGAATCCCAAGAGTAACCCCCGCCACTTTTAGGCGGACATAACATTGAGCAAAGCCCCACCTCCGCATGCGGCGACAAGGGTGGGGCTTATATATTGTCCGCGACAGGGCGTATAGTAACGGCAAATCCTCGGAGTGGACATGACTGAATCGGAGATTTTGGTTATCGGTGGCGGTATCGCCGGGGCGTCTGCCGCATATCACCTGGCATTGGGTGGACATAACGTTGTCTTGCTGGAACGCGGGGAGATTGCCTCGGAAGCCTCGGGTGTTAACGCCGGCAACATCGGGGCCATCGGATGGGGAGATTCACCCAACCTGCAGTCCCATCTGACCATGGGAAGCCTGGAGTTGTTTAAGAGCCTCCAGCTTGACTTGAGTTTCGACATCGAATTTCGGAACTCGGGCTGTATACAGGCGATCCAAACGGAGCAGCAGTACGATTTCATCCGTGACCGGGTGCTGTCGCTTAGGTCCCGGGGCTATTCGGTGGAACTCCTCACCAACCGGGAAACCCGCAGCATCGAGCCAGACTTTAGCCCCGAACTTCCAGGGTGCATGTATATCCCCCTGCGCGCCCAAGCCGACCCGCGAATAGCCACCATGGCCTTCGCTTCCGCCGCCGTCCAGCACGGCGGCAGGATCCTGACCCACCACGAGGTGACGGGCATAACCGTTCTGGGTGATGGTACCTACCAGGTTGCCGCTGCCGTTGAGGATTTTCGTGCCGACAAAGTGGTGCTAGCAACCGGAGCATGGTGCGGCCCCTTGGGTGAGATGCTGGGGATACGGATACCCATAATTCCCGTGCGTGGCCAGATGTGGGCCACGGGCGTCCTGCCGCCCAGGGTTTTCCACACCTTGTCGGCGTCCGAGTCACCCCTCCAGTGGCACCAGGAACTGGGCAGTTCTTCCGAATCTCCTCCGGAGTTGACCCATGATGGGGAAACCCGGACGACCCGGCATCTGTACGGGCGGCAGACCCAAGCTGGCGAGATAATCTTCGGCGGCGACCGGCAAGTATCCGGCTATGACCTGAACATCGACGCCGAAGGCATCGAAGTAAACCGGGGACACGCCGTAGAGGTCATGCCCTTTTTAAAGGATATCCCCATCAGCCGCACTTGGGCCGGGACTATGCCCTTCTCCCAGGATGGCCCGCCGATAATCGGCAAGATTCCCCAACTGGATAACCTGTACATCGTCAGCGGCATGGCCTCTTCGGGATTCGGAAGGGGACCGATGGCTGGCAAACTTCTAGCTGACTACATCCACACCGGCCACCGGCCTCAAGTCCTGTCCGAGTCTGACCCAGCTCGGTGCGTGACGGACGTTGAATAGGCTGATTAGAGATGTCGCGGCTATGGTGTTGATGAATACTCGCCGCCGCCAGAGGTACCTATGCGCCTAGTCTTAACCAATGCCACGTTGATCGATTGTCTAAACCCAGATCCTATCCCCCAGGCCAGCGTTTCCATCGAAGAAGGCCGGATCGTTGAAGTGACTGATGGACACCGGTCTCCGGACATCAGTGACTCCCAGGTGATTGACCTGGACGGGGCGTATCTGCTGCCGGGATTGTGGGACGTCCACATCCATCCCGAGTACGTTACCCACCCAGTGCTGACCGTCGCTCAACAAACCGCCCGTTTCGGTCGAAACTTGATACAGGGGATGACCCAGGCAGGGGTGCTTGGCGTCCGATGCGGTGGAGCCGCTAACTTTATGGACGTTGCTTGGCGGGACGTCTTCGCTTCGGGACAGCCCGAGGGACCGAGGGTCTTCGCCTGCGGGAATTTCCTCACCACCACCGGAGGCCATTTCCTTACATCAGGCCATGCCCGGGAGTGCGACGGCCCCTACGGATTCGTCCAAGCCATCCGTGAACAAATCAAGAATGCGGTGGACCACGTTAAGTTGAACCTGTCCGGCGGCGTGATGGGTCCCTTCTGGGACCGCCACACCCACTCGTTCTTTCTTCAAGAAGAACTGGAAGCCGCCTTCGCCATGGCCCATCAACGGGGCTATAAAGTCATGGCCCACGCCACCAATCCCGATGCGGTCAAGGCGGCGGTGCGTCTCGGCGCTCGTAGCGTGGAACACGGTTATATCATGGACGAAGAATGCGTCCAGCTTCTTCGGGAAGGGGATACCTGGTACGTTCCAACACTGGCCATCACCCACCTGACACCGTCACAGGCTACCTCTGATCGGGAGAAGCGTTGGGTGGAGCAGCGGGCCATGGCGCCCGACTTGATCGTGCGGGCCGACGCTGCGTCGGATACCCACCGGACCTGGTTTCAGCAGGCCCTTAACTCCGGTGTTAATATGGCCCTGGGCTCCGACATCCTACCGCTGCGCGAGTCCGCTCTGCTGGAGATGGGGCTGTGGGTCAAGGACGGAGCGACAACGTGGCAAACCCTGTTGGCGGCTACCAGAAACGCCGCCCAACTCTGCGGCCGAGGCGACGACTTGGGGACTGTCGAGGTGGGCAAGATCGGAGACTTGATTGTAGTTGCTGAGAACCCATTACAGGATATAGAGAACCTGGGTAATCTACGTCTCGTGATTAAAGAAGGCCGGGTCGTGACCGACAACCGTTAGGCGGTTGCCCCAACCTTCCGTTGATCCAAATGTTGGTAACCGAATAAGGAGAAACCATGCCGGCGAAGAAAATCAACATCGGTAACGTGGAGATTACGTCGTTGTCCGATGGAATTTTGGAATTTGACCTCTGCAACTTCTTCCCGGAGATTCCGGCGGAAGATTGGCAGCCCTATCACGACTACCTGACCGCTGACGAACACGTCAGATTCAATCTAGCGTGCTTTCTTATCAGGTCCGATGGGCAAACTATCGCTGTCGACACTGGATTGGGTCCCAAGCCAGCGGACGCTCCGGAAACCCCGTGGGGCGAGCTCTTGAACGATCTCGCCGCCCAAGGTCTACGACCGGAAGACGTCGACAAAGTCGTGATGACCCACGCCCACCGGGACCATATCGGTTGGAACGTACGGTCCCAGGATGGCAAGGTAGTCCCGACGTTCCCCAATGCCAAGTACTATCTTAGCGGTATCGATTGGGATGCCTGCCACAACCCCGACCTGATAGAGTCCCGGTTTCCCAACGCTCCGGAGTGCTTATACCCGTTGGAGGATATGGGCATCTTGGAGCTTATGGAAGGTGAGTACGCCATCACCAGCGAGCTGACCACCCTCCCGACGCCGGGCCACACGCCGGGCCACATGAGCATCATGATTTCCTCGCAAGGCCAGCGGGGGTTGGTGCTGGGAGACGTACTCCATAACGCGGTGCAGGCCCACGAGACCGACTGGGTGTCCCGCGCCGACATCGACCCCGAGACGACCCGCATAACCCGCCGGTCTCTGATGGAGCAGCTAGAGAAGGATGGGACCACCATCGCCGCAGTGCATCTGCCTGCGCCAGGGTTCGGCAAGATTATGCGGGCTGAGGGCCGGCGTTACTGGCAAGCCCTGGACATTTAAGCTGGTATTATGCGGAACCTGATGGCGCAAGAAACGAAATGGTGGGCCGAAGGGGACCTGCTGGACGCATGCAACTGCGATTTGCTTTGTCCTTGCCACGTCTCCTTCCGTCAGAAAGCAACCTACGATACGTGTGAAGCTATCTGGGGCGTACACATCGAACGGGGCGAGTGGGGGCAGACTAACCTGGACGGCCTTAAAGCCGTCATCGTCGCCTTCGTTCCGGGACCGTTGATGTTCGAAGCTGGTTGGACCTCCCTGCTGTATATCGACGACAATGCCACTCCCGCTCAAGAGGATGCGTTGACCGCCATATTCTCGGGAGCGTCGGGTGGTCCGTGGTCAAGGCTCGCCGTGTTTTTCATCGATGGGCGATATAAAAGCGTCAAGCGGGCGGCCATCGAGTTTTCTAAAGAGCAGCGGGCTCGGCACATCAAGGTGCAGGGAGTGGCCAACCTGGATATCGAAGCCATACGCAGCACTAACCCGGATGACGAGGTCAAGTTGATAAACCTCCGCAACGTCATCCACGGCAATGAGCACGTGCTGGCCCATTCTAGCCACACCGTGGATGACGAAGGCATCCAATGGGAGCACGAAGGAAGGAACGGCCTCTACAGCACCTTCCGCTGGGGAGGCTCTTAGCCGAGGATAGAGCACCCAACACATGGTTCATCAGGGTCACGAAATCCGTTCGCCTTGAGCCTGTCGAAGGGCCGCAACCTCCATCTTTGCGTCGATCACCCAGCCGTCCGACGGTACAGCCTGTATGGTGACCTTGGTCCCGCACGCGAATTTGTTATCACTTTCTTGCAGGGGGGTTAGAAGTACCGAGCCGCTACCCGGCGGTTGCCCAGTGGTAAACAACTCGCATCGAGAATTTTCGGTCGGCATTATTAATAAAAACGCAACGACCACGACTGCTAGGATAGAGATGATGGCTGGTGGGCCGGAAGTGATGTTAAAGGTTATGTTTCCGGCTCTAAAGTTAAACAGGCGAAATCCCACCAAGACCTTAACCGCCCTGTCTCCGATGCTGATATTCCTGCTCGGCGGGGAGAAGTTGGATGGGACGGGGGCCGGTTCTTGTTGCCTTTGCCCGCAGGCCTCGCAAAATGCTGATTCGTCAGGAAGTTCGATTCCACAATTCGCGTTGACGCACAATTTCATGAATTATCAGCGCCATTGAGCACTACTGGGTCCTAATGATGATGTTTGCCGTGCTTCTGGCGTGATGCCCAACAAGATTCTTAGCGCCGCTACCCAACAAGACCTGAGGCCCCTCGTTCCGCTCGGGGTAACATGTTATGGCTCCTGCACTTTGGTTGGCTTAAGCCGTCTCCGGAAACACCGTGTCCAGCTTGGCTGAGCTGTCGAAGAAGTGCTGGAGGCTCTGGTTCACCCGGAAGAAGATGTCGGCGCGGAATTGGTCGCCGGTGGCGTTCTTGGATAGTCCGTCGGCGGCCATCAAGTCTAGAGTGTTGAGAGTGTGGCGCAGGTCGGCCCCGCCGTTCTCCTTGGTGTTGCGAATCAGATCTGTCCAGTCTTCCTCGGTCATCTCTAGGAAGAAGTCCAGGTCGATCAGGTCGAACTCGGTGCCCTCCCTGACGTTGGAGCATTCGAAGGCTTCGAAGGTGACAATGATGACCTTGGCTCCGACCTTAACTCCCATGGTGGCGTCGATGCTGCCCAGGCGCCGGAATTCCGGGTCGTTGTTGACCAGTTCCTGAATCGCCTGAAACCACTCGACGGAAGGGAAAACTAACGCCCCACTGGTGCTGGCTGCCATTTACTGTCTCCTGGGTTCAGCCCCTCGAAAGAGGCCGGCTGATTATTCTTTGAAGTAGGGTTCTCCGGTCGTTTTGGCCTTGCTGAAGGGCACCATATTTTTCATGTGATAATCGGGATGGGAATCCCTCGGCGCCTTGGCAATGGCTTGGTCCACCATCTTGTGGTATTTGGGATCCAGCTCGGCCCGCTTGGTCGCTTCCGATTTTACATAAGTAAAGGCGGATATGATTCTGTTCAAGCCTTCGCTGCCGCAGTGCCGACAGTTCGACGGCGCTGGCGATTCGTAGGAGCGCAAGAAAAAGCTGTCGGCGATGTTGCAGTCCTGGCAGCGATACTCGTAGATCGGCATGCTCACCCCTAGGCGGGACTGGACTCCTTTTGATCCAGGTAAGCGGCTAGGCCCTGGTCCAGATTGTCCGCAGTTTTACCCACTCCGATCCATTTCATCCGGGTGAGATACTCTTCGATGTACCGCCGCTGTAGGTTCTTCACTTCCGCCATGCCAGCGTCCATGTGCTCGACACCGCGGCCGATGATGATTGCCAGGGCTTCCCACAGCACCGGGTCCTTCATCTCCGAGGCCAGATCCCGCTCGACGCCTCCCATGAGCCGACGGAGCCCCAATGCGTAGTCCGGGCCTTTCTCGTCGACGGCATACTTGAGGTGGGCCATCCCGTAGGCCATGTGACGGGATTTGTCTTGCATGCACATCCTGAATAGGAGTTTCTCGGCGGGATCTTGGGCATAGGCTTCGCCGTAGCGGTAAAGCAACAGTGTCAATGTTCCGCGGAGAATGTACAGGTACAGCGCCGTTTCGGTCCATCCGGCCCGGCATTCCAATATGCGGCGATTCATGTGTCCGGGGCTTTCCAACCCTAGACCGCCGCCATTGGCCAGCGCCCTTTGCCTAAATGCGGCGTAATGTCGTCCCGAGTCGAACAACTCAGAAGCCAGGAAAGTCTTGACCTCGTGATAGGCATAATTCATGTGGTGGAGCCACTGGCCGATCACGTCGGTTTCGATAGAAGCCTGCTGGGCCAACTCGGTGCATAACTGGCGGGTGGCTAGCTCAACCTCTTCGGAATGGGGCTCCATCGACTCCCAGGGTATGTCGATGTGGGCCATCCATCGCCGCTGGATGGCTTCCTCATATAGGTCGACGGCGTTATCGGCCCAGAGTTCCACCTTGTGGTTGAGGGTGTACAGGTCGGTGCGGGGCACTCCGGGAATGGGGAAAGCCCCTCTCGGTCTGCGGCTCATGTCCTGGCTTTCGTCGGGCACGTCTCCGTAGATGCCGGTGTTGATGTCCCGCATCGTCAGCCCGTGTTTCCCCGGCTGGGCTCTGACACCCCATTCCAGGGTGTCTTCCATCCAGGTCATCCGGTTGGGCGTGGCATCGGGGCTGGCCGGCTCTGAGGCCTCCACCTCTTGGCCCGCAGGCTGGTCTGGGATCTCTTCCGGGTTTTCCGATGTGGACATATTTCTCTGTCCTGATTGAAATGACCTGGTCCATAAACAGCAAGACCTCCCGGGACGTAGCCAGGGAGGTCTTGGCTGTCAGGATATTATCGGCTATGCCGGGTTGACAAGCTCCAACAAAGCGGGATTTACCCGCCCGTTGGTGATTCGGTCGTCGAATCCGGAGGACTTAAGGCGCTGGAAGTACTCTTTGGTCTGGCGTTGGCGTATGGCCATCAGGATTTTCTGACCTTCGTCGGTCTTGTCCTTGCCGCCGCCCAACAATACGGCCAGAGCGTCGCTGGTCAGGATATTGCGGGCCGCCGGGTTCTCGCCCCCGGCCCCGGAGGACTGGCGGCTCTCGCCTTCATCCAGGTAGGAGTGAATCTCTTCCCGGCGCTCCGGAGTAAATTCGTTCATGTATCGCAGGTGGAGCACGCCGATAGCAACGTGCCTTGCCTCATCCTGGGCGCACCGCCGGTAGATGGCTTTTTCCGCTTCGTTGTAGGCCATCAACTCGCCTAGCCGGAACAGGGTTAACACGTTCCCCTCGCCGGTGATGTGCAGCCGGGAGGAAAGCTCAGTGAACTCTCTAGCGTTGTCGGTGCTTCCACCGACAACGTCGCTTACGCTGTCAATCATCCGCATCAGACCGCCGCCGTTGGCCAGCGCCCGCTTGCGGAACACGTCCAGATGGCGGGATTCGTCCATCACCTGCCCCAGCAGCACCATGCGGACTTCGTGGTAGTCGGGAGACATGGTCGATATGAAACGACCGGGGACATCAGATGCCACGAACTCGACTTGGGCGAAGAATGTGGCAAGCTGGCACTCAGCGGCCTCTATGTCGTCGGGAAGAGCTTCGATGGTTTCCCAGGGGATGTCGGTCGCCGAACTCCACTGGCGAGTAACGAACTCCTGGTACAGCTTGGTGAGGTTGTGGGCCCAGACCTCTTTCTTAGTTCGGAAGGTATAGGCCCCGAATTGAGGGACATCTCCGCGGGGTATGGAGCCTTCCACCCGGCCGGTATTGTTTTCGGAGAATTCGCTGGTTGTTTCTCCCATCGTGTTCTGCTTCAGTTGGTCCAGCCAGGACAGGTCGAAGCCACTTTCCCGAGCTTTTTCCCAGTAATCCGTGCGATTCGTGACAGTTGCCATTAAATCGGCCTCCCCGTTAATACCGAGTAGATGGAACACGGAGATTTCATTCGAGTGGTTATGCAAATGTTAATGGGCACGCTTAGGATTGTCAACGATTATCGCATACGCCAGGTTGTGAGAGTGTAGGTTCGCTGGCAATCTCTGCCTGCCACGCTGACGATATGTTGTCCTATGACGGGGATTTTCATGCCTGTGGGGCGGCAAAAAAATATTGGGGAGCCTGGCCACTCCCCAATATGCGGCCTGCCACACAATTAAGCACGACAGGACGCTCCTTGACCATGGCTCATTATCGCGGAGTTGTAAATTCGTATATCTACGTAGTTTTTAGGCCCATATTTTGGGTTTGGACGCCGAAAATGTTCTCCTCCTGGAACCATTTAGGCATAATCTGGCTTTTGGAAATTGGTTCTTTACAGTCTATGGCAGCCTGGACATATCTGGTAGAATCGGCGCAGGTGCAAGTTAAGGTTTCTGCTACATCGGATGACCTCGACTGGACCAAAACAACACTATTGGAGGCCATCCGGATGGCGATTTCAGACAAAGACCTAACTTGTAGAGACTGTGGCGCTGTATTCACCTTCACAGCAGGTGAGCAGGAATTCTTCAATTCTAAGGGGTTCACCAATGAGCCCAGCCGTTGCCCTGCTTGCCGGTCAGCCCGTCGGAACCAAGGCGGCGGATATGGTGGTGGTGGCGGCGGATTCGGTGGCGGCCAACGGGAGATGCACCCGGCAGTCTGCGCCCAATGCGGTATCGACACCGAGGTACCCTTCCTGCCCAGGGGTGACAAACCTGTGTACTGCAGCGACTGCTTCAGTTCGATGAGGCGCTAGTCTCGGACTAACGTTTGTAAGCAAAAACCCGCTCGTCCTGGAATAACTTGGGAGGAGCGGGCTATCGCACCATACCTTCACGCCGGTATCGCAGAGTCGCTATGGATTACGGCTGAAAGGCACCGGTGCGGTTCCGTCTTGTAACTACATCTCCAACGCGAATCGATCCATTGATTCGACGCATGTTTCCCACGCCCTTCGCATCCGGCTAAATCTTCCTGTCTTATCCTCGGTTGCTTTGGACTACAGAAGTGTTAGTCAGGGAGTCGCCTAGCTATCAGCACCTAGAACAGGAAGTTAAAGGGTCCTGCGAAGAAACGCCACACGAACTCCCACTTTCCCGCCGGTATGGCGTCGGCTTCCGTGAAGAAGTACATCAGGGTGAAGAAAAGCCAGATCGTGGAGCCGGGAATACTTAAGCAGCCGCACCCAGGCCGCCTGGTTGACTCTCCGGTTCCACCGCGCCAGAAGTAATACATAATGCCGATTCCACCAACACGGGCTAATCTTCGCTGGCCACCGGCTGATAATCGATCTGAACGATGATTCCCAGATCGGCCGCTCTCTGTCTTAACTGGGCCAAGTGCCGGTCCCATTCGACAATCATGTCTGAGGCTGCCAAGATCCGCTCTTCTCCAACATGCGCACCTTAGGTGTTTCGATGATACCGGTAATGCAGATCCAACATAATTGTCCGGCAGTCGACGCCGAGGCGGTTCAGTCCGCTGGACCTCTCGTCGAAGCGAAAGGCCGTTGATAACGCCACTACAGCAGCGATTGCCACACCTAAAAGGGTGTAGCCGACGAGGGCGATCAGGTTGTCTTCCCCAAATAGAATCTGCGCCGCTCCGCTGGTGGCGATAAACGCGCCAATCACGATAGTTATCACTTTAGAGGAGGCGGCGAAGCGCCCATTCCGAGCGGCATTGATGATGACAGTGTTCAGGATCGCGCTAATCTCTCTGGCGATACTCAACAGTTGTCAGGATCCGGCGCATCCGCCGGTCGTAATCTTCGATTCTATCGTCAGTTAGCTGAGCCAATTCTCGTCCACCCTACGTGTCGAATTCCCAGTCTATCCGTCAGGATCCCATCGGGATAAGAACACAGTTTCAACAGCATATACACTGGTCAGTATATGACAAACTAAACCTCGTGCGAGTGCCTGGATCTAGTCATCAAATACCACAAGACATAACGCAGCAACGCTTGGAACCAGCCGCTAGCCTTCCAGCAAGAACTCCTTGATGGCGGCGTGGGCTTCTTCAGGCATCTCTTCCGCTATGTGGTGGCCGCAGGGCATCGAGTGTCCTCGAACGTCGGTGGCGTATTCCCGCCAGGTTTGCAGCACATCCTGGGTGCGGCCAACGTACCCGGTAGCGCTCCAGAGAGCCAGCATGGGACAGTTAACCTTATTTGCGAAGTCGGCCGCGTCATGGACCAAGTCGATGCTGGCGCCGGCCCGATAATCCTCGCACATGGCATGGATGGCTTCGGGCGTGGTGGCGCAGCGCACGTACTCGGCTACCGCCTCGGCTGGGAACACTTGGGCGGCGTTGGCTCCGCGTTCAAAGCTCCGGCGGAAGAATTGGTCCGGAGCCGCCCCAATCACCCGTTCCGGAAAGTCGAATGGTTGAATCAGGAAGAACCAGTGGTAGGTGTTGGTAGCCATCTCTTGATTGACGATCTGGAACATCCGGTGGGTTGGGATAATGTCCAGCACCGCCAATCTCTTCACCCTCTGGGGATGATCCTTGGTTAGACGGTGTGATACCCTGGCACCCCGGTCATGGCCGACCAGCAGGAAAGAGTCGAACCCCAACTGATCCATGACCTCAACCTGGTCTTGAGCCATGGCGCGCTTGGAATAGTTGATGTGGTCCGGGCCGCCTTCCATTTTGCCGCTGTCGCCGTAACCCCGCAGGTCCGCTGCGACGACGGTAAAATCCTGGGCCAGCAGGGGGGCCACTTTGTGCCACATGGTGTGAGTCTGGGGATAGCCGTGCAGCAGTAACAGGGGAGGTCCACTGCCGCCCTTGACCAGATTTATGGTGGTCCCGCTGGTCTTGATTTGCTGCTGTTCAAACCCTTCGAACATGGCGTTCACCTTCTTATAGCGGTCCTACCGGTTGAGACCGTTCTTCTCTGCCCAATCCAGGCGGACCTTCCAGCATTCTTCGACGAGGATCCCCGTTACAACCTCTATCTTGCTTTCCCAACCAGACACTTGGAACAGGTTCTCCACGGAGAAATCGCCGTACGGACTTTCGCCAGGGTTGGGACGGGCGCCCATGACCACAGTGGAGATGCCGCTGACCATGATGGCCCCAGAGCACATGGGACAGGGCTGGAAGGTTGTGTAAAGAGCGCAGCCAGAAAAGTCGGAACGTCCCAAAGCCACAGCCGTCTCACGCAAGGCCACCGTCTCGGCGTGGGCGGTGGGGTCTTTGGTGGCGAGGGCGGTGTTTCTACCCACCCCTATCACCGTGCCGCCCTCAACGATAATTGACCCAACCGCGGAGTTACCCTCCGCCCCTCCCTTTTCCGCTTCCTCAATCGCCATCTGTATGAACCGCTCATGATCTGTAGGCATGCACATACCTCTTGGGAGTTTGGCTGATTATAGGGGAAGCGGGGTTGGGGCGCTAGGGAGAACAATCGTTAGAGGAGCACTTGGCACTCTTTAAACGGAGACGTGAGCGCAGATGAGGGAAAAGTGGTGGGCAGTGCAGGACTCGAACCTGCGGCCTCCTGCGTGTAAAGCATCGGGGCCTAAACGGTGTGGCATACATAGCTAAACCCCGAGCGAAAGTCGTTCAGTTATGGTGTCGATTCCGGTCCTGTCGTAGAGCTTAGTTCATTATACCTTCTGGCTAAGGTTCTAGGCGTGTTCGGTAGCTGGACACGAGCAAATCCAAGCGCCGCCTGGCTCCCCCGATTTGTTGCCTAATGTCTTGCCGTTCGTCCCAGCAGAAGTCGTTGATAGGCTGTTGAGAAGCGTCGCCGACCACGGTGACCTTGAGCCTACTTGAACAGCTTCCGCATGGCCTTGCCGGTGGCCTTCCCCGCTGCCCGGCATCCAACCCGTTTGCCCACCTTGCCCCTTTTGACGGCGTTATAGTCTCCCATCAGCTTGGCCATGGTGTCCAAGAGTCCTCTAAATTCTGCCATATCTGTTGGCAAGCAGCAAAAGTGTCCCACTTTTCTAACGAAGAGATCAGGGGGATGTGGCAGTGTTGCTGGACTCCCACCATCCGGCGATTCTGATCTATAGACTTCCTTGAGACAACGGGTCACTGCGATTGTTTCGGTATCAAAGTTCCGCGAGGGGCCAGTATACAATGTTGATACCACGGCATGTGGCCTGAGAACGCGGGCCCACTATGAGAGAGTCATCCTTGCTGAGCCAAATAGAACTATCCGCATGGATAAGAAGCATCAAAAATATCGGGAGAGACCAGTGCATGAATTTCACTTTTGCCCAAAGTGCGGCGACCAGCTACAAACTCTGAAAGGACGCCTGGTATGTCAGGGATGTGGCTACATTTTTTATCGTAATCCCACCGTAGGAGTAGCGGTGATCGTTCAGACAGGGCGAACAGTTCTGCTAGGCCGCCGTGACCGCGGGGAATACAAGGGGGCCTGGTGCATCCCTTGTGGCCACCTGGAGTGGGGGGAAGAAGTGCGGACCGGGGCTAAACGAGAATTCTTGGAGGAAACAGGGCTTCAGGTAGAGATTGGACCCGTATACACTGTGCATTCCAATTTTCACAACCCCCAGTCACTAACCGTGGGTATCTGGTTCCGTGGCAGCGTCATTGGCGGGAGTCTACATGCCGCAGATGACCTGGACGATGTGGACTATTTCCCACTGGATGCCTTGCCGGATAATTTGGCTTTCCCTACAGACAGACTTGTATTGGAGCAACTTAGACAGGAATCTTAATTTTCCCGCGTCGGATGGCTGGTGGACAATCCCCATCCCCAACGCTACTATTCCCCATAATTGGCCTGAAGGTGATTTTGCTTGATTGCCGATACACCTTTAAGAGCGGATGGTTGGCACAAGATACCGCTTTCAGTAGGACCCCTCTAAGCTGACTAATCGTCTTCGCACCCGAATGGAACACACAGCGAGGAACATATGGAACAACGCCGGTTTGGAAATCTGGGTGACGTCAGCTCCTTGACACTGGGCGGCGGCGGCACCGGCCAGGTCTGGGGCTCGACAACCCAGGAAGAAGCGGTAGCAACTGTCAAGGCGGCCGTGGACTCCGGAATCACTTTCCTGGATGCCGCGCCCACTTACGGAGACGGGAAAGCGGAAGACGTCATAGGCGTGGCCTTCGGTGGGAGGCTGCCAGACGGAGTGCGAGTGTCCACCAAGTGCAGACTGGGCAATCCACCACCAGGGGAGGTTCTGGCCCGCCTGCGGGTGAGCTTGAGTGACAGTCTGGCCAGGATGAAGCTTGAACGGGTCGATTTTTTCTTCCTGCATAACATGATAATCACAGACGGAGAACAGCCGGTTTACGACGGTACGCCTCGAACACTATTCGCAGATAGGGTGGTCCCGGCATTTGAGAAGCTAAAAGAAGAAGGCCGGATCGGGGCGTGGGGGATTACAGGTATCGGCGTGCCTGATGCAGTCCTTAAGACCATAGAAAGCGATCCGGCCCCTCAGGCAATCCAAGTCATCACCAATATCCTCGATTCCCCGGGCGGTCTGAAGCGGTTTGAGGGTCCGCCCAAACCCAGGGAGATTGCCGCGGCCGCTCATCGCCGCGGCGTGGGTGTCATGGGCATCAGAGCAGTCCAAGCGGGATCCCTGACCAGCGCATTGGACCGGCAGGTGGCCGACGACCATCCGGACATGGTTGACTTCAGGAAGGCGGCAGCTTTTAGAAATTTGAGCAGCGATCTGGGTGAATCTCCTGCGGCGTTAGCCCACCGATACGCCCTGTCTATGGATGGAATAGCGACCGTAGTCCTCGGGGTTAAAAATCGGGCCGAGCTCCAGGAGTGCGTCGAGGCCGAAGTTAAGGGTCGACTTGCGCCAGAGATCATGGCTCTCATTGATGGCACCGTGGTCCGGGGCTGATGGGATGCCTTTCCGGGTATCCAATGGGGACAGCAGCGGAGCACCCTCGCTGAACAGCGAAGTGCCTTGATCGACGCCTCGGATCCAACTGCAGGAGAGATAATGCGCACTCCGGCCCGCGGTTGGGC
>CAXEOX010000023.1:0-34691 GCA_963997925.1 uncultured bacterium | reverse complement strand
TGCCAGGGTGGTCCAACCCTCGATATGCCTTAGAATTCCTCTGAAAGCGCCTACCCGCCCACCATCTCAATCTTCCTGGTCCGTATCCTGTAGCCAGTAGTGTCAATAATCGCGCTGTTGCGGCCGCCGGTGCCGCCGCCCATGACTATCCATATGTCGTCGGCTTCCCTGGCGCAGCGGCGTACCAATTGGTCGTCTCCCGGTTTCTCCGGTCCCTGGGCAACACCCAAGCGAATCAACTCGCTGAGGGGGCGGCTGGCGTTCTCCATCAGGTAGTCCTGCATTCCCCGTCGGGTCCAACCGTCCTCTTTAAGAGTGATGGCATGCTCGGGACCGATGACTAGGACCCACTGGGCCGGGAAGCGCCAAGCCAGACAGGCCGATCTCAGGGTGTCGGCAATCGATGCCAGGATGGACTCCCCGGTGTGACCGTAGGCGTTATTGACGGTTATGGGGTTGTAGGCCACCGCCACTGTTACGCAACTGTCTTCCGCTTGGAAGCCCCGGCTCACGTGGAGGCCGCCCCATGGGGAATCCTCTTCGTTCTCGGCGATGCACAGGGTGTACTTGGAGGGGTTCCCCAGAGTACCCCGGTCCAGCACTCCGGGCCGGGCGTCGAAACCGTTCATGAAGCAGAGGCGGATGGACCGGCCCAGGCAGGCGTTAGCCCGGAACCCAGGACCGAACAGGCCGTCTTTGGAATTCATACCGATCTGGTCCCGGATAGGGCCGTTGACTATCATCAAGATAGCAGGGGAGCTGGTGGAAGCGGAGGCCATGTGAACGAAGTTCTTCTCTTCCTCCAGGGTCCGCAGCGTTGAGATTAACACCGGGAAGTATTCGGGAAGGCATCCGGCCATCACTGCGTTGGCGGCGGCGTTTTCCGAAGTGAGCACCCGGTTGCGCATCTCCAGGGAAAGCAGTTCTTCTTCCCCGGTCATGCCCACGTATTCGAGCATCTCTCGGACTTTGTACTCGACGGGAGGCACGACCGGCAAGCCGTCGCTCCAACCCATCCGGTAGCATTCCTCGATAGCTTCAATCGTGTCGCTGGGTTCGACTCGGCCGGATCTTTCCATACCTGAGACCATGGGTATCCTCCAAATTAAGCTATCAGCACTCAGGCGTCAGCTATCAGCTTACGCCTCTGGCAATCTGAGTTGAACCCCAGCCTTCTCTTCCTGAAGCCGGGCAACCGCATCGGAGTCTTCCGGGCCCCAGCCTCGAAGCATGGCTTCGACGTGGCGTTGGTCGACCATGTTGGACAGTTCCATCGGTATCCCGTACTCCCGGCCCAAATCAGTCGCTAACCGCACGTCCTTGGCGGCTAGAGCGGTGGCAAAGCCCGGCTCGAAGTTTCCCTTGAACAGGAACCGGGGGAACTTCTCAGTAAGACGTTTGCTGCCGCCGGAACTGTTGGCGATGGCGTCGGCCAGTACTGCCAGATCCACCCCGGCTTTTACTCCCAACGTCAGGGCTTCCGACATCAAACAACCGATGCCCATGCTGAGCAGGTTGTTGCAAATCTTGCAGACCGATCCGTTGCCGATGGGGCCGCAATAAACAACGTGGGAGCCGATGGCATCCAGGGTCGGCTTAACTTTGTTGAAGACATCCTCGTCGCCGCCGACCATCACCGCCAGGGTCGCCGCTGCCGCTCCGTATACTCCGCCGCTAACCGGTGCGTCCAACATAGTAACGCCCCGGTCCGCGCACACTTGGTGCAAGCGGCGAATCACTGTAGGCGAATTGGTGGAAAGGTCTACGTATATAGATCCTTCAGTTGCGCCTTCCAGTATTCCGTTTTCCCCCTGGACCACTGCCTCCACGTCCCTTGGGACGGGGAGTGAAGTAAGTACCACTTCGTTGCCCGGTACCGCTTCCTTTGGACTGTCGGCCCACTCCGCGCCCATCTCCAGAAGGTTGATTGCCGCCTCGCGCCGGAGGTCGTGGACGGTTAGCTGGTGGCCTGCCTTGATTAGGTTGGCGGCCATTGGGTTGCCCATGTTGCCGGTCCCGATGAACCCTAGCTTCATCGCTCGTACTCCTAGGTGTTTGGTTGATTCCGGCCCCTGGGACCGGTACCTGGGTTGGCGCCGGTGCTTCCGGCGTTGGCTGAACGTTAGCTGCAGCTGATTGTAAGCCGAACCGGTATCCGGAGTTCTGGTCGAAGGTTTCCTTGGCGACACGGAAGGCATTGACCGCCGCCGGCATTCCGCCATAGAACACCATCTGGGATAGAATCTCCGAGATTTGTTCCCGGGTCACGCCGACGTGCAGCGCCCCTTGGATATGCCGGGCCAACAGTTCGGGGCTATTGCCCAGAACGGTCAACGCCGCGATGGTGCAAAGACTGCGGGTCTGTAGGTTCACTGCGGGGCGGTTATAAATCTCCCCGTAGATGGTTTCGTCAACAAGTTGCATGACTTCGGGGGCCAACTCGGCCATCGCCGGGGGCGGACCGGGATTGCCGTATCGACCGTAGTAGCGCAGTCGGAAATCCGCCGCCGCTCGGCGCAGGTCTTTGGGGCCTCTCTCGGTAGTCAAGACTCTATTCTCACAAACACAGTTTCCGGCTCAAAAATTATAACACCGTGCGGATTTGGGGGCTATCACTGGTGTCTCGTCTAAGTCCGTAGGGGCAGGTTTGAAACCTGCCCCTACATCGGTATTGGCATCGCCGGTGGGGGGAAACGGGTAGGGGCGCACGGCCGTGCGCCCCTACGTTCGATACAAACCATACAACCGGGGTTAGATGACCTGCCAGAAGCGGCGGCCCTCCAATCGGACGACCTTGCCGATATGGTCTTCCAAAGAAAAGTGACCAGCGGCAACCACATAGCTTTCCTTTTCCGCCATATCCAGAATCTTTTCCCGGCTCTGACGGCTTGCAGGCTTATCTATGTCCACACCGGCGCACCAATCAGCCTCTTGGATCTGCGCCTTGTTGTGCAGAACGTCCCCGACAATCATGGCCTTCTCTCCCTGAGAAGAAATCAGGATGGCCTGGTGACCGGGGGTGTGACCCGGAGTGGGCAACGTCGAAACTTCGTCGGTTATGTTGTACTCACCCTCAATGAGATCCATCTTGCGCAGACGCCGCAAAGGCATCACTTGACGGGATACCTGGGGCGCTGAATCAATAGTCTCTGTGGCGGTGAAGTGGTCCCAGTCTAATTTGGGTACAAGATACCTGGCGCGGCGGAAATATGGGGCGGGCATGCCACCCGAATACCTCAAGTTCCAGCCCACGTGGTCGCCGTGGAGGTGAGTGTGCACGACGATGTTCACTTCGTCAGAAGGTCCAACGTTGGTGTTATTCATACGATCTGCTGGTATCAGGACATCCCTTAGCCGATCGAACATCTGCCCTTCCACCCCACCCAGATGCTCATGGGGTCCGGGTCCCATGCCCGTGTCCACCAGGATAGTCTGACCCTGGGAGCGCACAACCCAAACTCCATAGTAGAGTTGTAGCTTGCCGTTCTCCAGTGCGTCTTGATGCGAAGACCAGTCGGCCTCGGTAGTCTCAGGGAACATTACCGACGGGTCTCTGGGCGGCGGGATCATGTCGAGCACCGCCATGATTTCCACATTGCCTACTTTGATACTGTCCGCCATCGTCCACTCCTTAATAAAGTTTTCTCAATAAACCTAGCGATTACCCGCCGCTGCAATCTAAGCGGCTTTCTTTTCGTCCAGTGATTCACCGGCAATAACGCTCCGGTAATTCTAGCTTTAGTATTGAATCAAAGACTTAACGTTGTAGCCTTCCAACCCCTTGCGTCCATTCAAGTCCAACAATTCTATTACGACCCCGGTACCAACTATAATCCCGCCGGAAATCTCGACCAGACGGGCGGCGGCGGCTAAAGTGCCACCGGTGGCCAGAAGATCGTCCAACAGCAACACTCTGTCGTTCTTACTGATGCCGTCGACATGAATCTCCATGGTATTGGTGCCGTATTCAAGCGCATATTCGGTGGCGTGAGTTGCGGCGGGCAGCTTGCCCGGTTTGCGTACCGGAATTATCGGTTTTTTCAACCGGTCGGCCAAAGGCGCCCCGAATAGAAAACCACGGGATTCCACAGCCACGATAGCGTCGAAATCCACAGCCTTGAAAAGTCCCTCAAGGCTGTCTATCGCAAGGCCGAAAGCCTGAGGATTCGCCAGCATCGGGGTTATGTCCTTGAACAAAATCCCCGGTTCTGGAAAGTCGGGCACGTCTCTGATGTAGTCCTTAAGTTCCAAGACCTTGGCGCCCCCATGTCAACGTTATGCGGTCGAGACCATTTCCGGCACGCCCCAAAGCGTTCCGATAAGAGGCCGTTCGTGCCCCGGTGCAGTGTAGAATAAGCGCCCAATCACGTCAAGTTGACGAATAAGCGTTCACGACTACGGTTATGGATTCCCCTGGCGGGCCAGCCAAGCGTCGTTAGCCTCAGAAAAAGCACGCATGGCGTGTTCCATGTCGTAGGGCTGCTCCACCAAGGTTTCGGGGTCCCACTCGCTACGAGGCTCCGCAAAAAAGTCTCCACCATAGACATGAATCGCGCCAGTGAGAACGTTTCTCGGATTATGAACCGCATGGATGGCTTCTGGTCCCAGTCCAACCGAATCTTTGATATCCAGCGCCTTGAAACCAGCCTGGTCCAATCCTTGAGGACTGCGCCGGAAGAAAGTATTGTCTTCCTGCCCACCGTAAATACCTATCACAGCCCAGATTCGGTGGTCGTGGGGAAAGATAGTCATTCCGGGAGGCCAGATAACGTTGATGACAGTCAGATCGTCGGAGCGATGCAAGGTGGTTATCCCGCCGGCAGTAGGAGTCCCCAGCGCCGATTCCACGTCGCCGGGATTTGACATCGTCATCTCCATCAGCTCTTTGGCTGCCAACTGGGGAGCATGCTCCTTCAAGGCAGCCTGACATGACGCGATAAACTCATTGAGATCGAACATTTTCGCCTCCCTATCACTGTTAAGGCTCTGCCCGTCCGGACGCCGAACGCAACTTACCTCTTGATATTATAGCCATATGGCGGTGAGCGTCCAAGCAAACCCCATGGAATCCTCCCTACCAAGACCGGCATGACGGCATTGACAATCGACCACTTGATGCGGCGGGTACCGCAGGATAGACTTGGTGCCAAATACTAAGGATTCTAACTGGGCAAATAGACAGGAGGTTGAACTGCCATGACCGACGTAAAGACCATCCTGGTGGGAACAGTTGGACAGGGAATAATGCGCAGCGCCGACGGCGGCGAAAATTGGGGCCGGATCGGCATCGGAGCGGGACTCCACTCCGATGCGATGGTTAGGACACTTTTGAATACCCCCACCTCTCCGGAGATTATATTTGCCGGTACAGACAAGGGGCTTGTCCGCAGCGACGATGCCGGCAAGACCTGGCATCAGGTCGATTCGCCTATGAATGACTACACCGTTTGGGCGCTGGCCGCGGACCCCGGCGACCCCAATCTGATGTTCGCCGGTACCGGCACACCGACACCGGCCGCCCTCTTCCGGTCCTCCGACGCAGGCAAAACCTGGGAGAAGAGTTCCATGGAAGCAGCCGCGGAGTGCCCCAACGTCGGCGTGCCCCGGGTGACCGGCATCGCCGTAGACCCAATGACCCATAACGACGTTTGGGTGGGCCTGGAAGTAGATGGACTAAGGCATAGTTCCGACGGCGGGGACACCTGGGAGACCATCAACGGCGCGATTCCCAATCCCGACGTGCACAACGTTGCCGTAGCCGGTGGGCCACCCAAGACCGTCGTCGTGGTCGTAAACAACGACGTTTACACCAGCACCGACAACGGAGGGAATTGGGACCGATTAGGTATCAAGGAAGTCTTCCCTTATACCTACCCTCGCGGAATCCTGGTGCAACCGGGCAATTCCAACAACATCTTTGTCACGATCGGCGATTCCACCCCGGGCCGGGTTGGAACCGTCATGCGTTCCCAAGACACGGGAAAAACCTGGGAGAGCCTGCCGCTGCCGGTGGAACCCAACTCCGCCATGTGGGTGGTCAACGCCCAAGCCGCCGAGCCTCAAGTGATGTTTGCTGGCAGCCGCTATGGCTACATGTACCGCAGCGAAGACAGCGGCGATTCCTGGACCAAACTCTGGCGTGAGTTCAGCGAAATCTCCAGCGTTCTCTGGGTTCCAGAATAACCCCCAGCCAGCGAAACCAGAATCACAGAGAACTACTGCGCCCTAAGAAAAAGCCCCCCTTTCGTAAAGAGGGGTTAGAGGGATTTCCCACACCAACACCGAACTCGCTTCTTCCCAACGGCCCTCACCCCGTCCCGATTTCATCGGTCCACCCCTCTCCCAGTGGGACAAGGGCCGGTGGTGAGGACTCGTTCGCTTCACACCATCGGCCACCGAGAAGGGAACGGGATACCGGTTCTAGCCAGCAATCCTTCCCCCAATTCCTGTACCTTCTGAATCAACTCCCATTCGTCGACGAATAGGGGTTCGTGATTCTCAACCACAACCCTTCCGTCAACGATGACCGTGTGAACACTGCGGCCGTCGGCGTTGTAGACAAGGTTGTTGACAGGGTTAAAGATGGTCCGCCACTCGGGCCGCTTGGTGTCGAATAACACCAAGTCCGCTTTCTTGCCCGGTTCTATGGAGCCTATGTCGTCGCCCAACCCCAGCGCTTCCGCTCCCTTGATGGTGGCCATTTCCAGAGCCGTCTCCGCCGGAATCATCCCCACATCCTCCCGGCCATCCTTATAAAGAATAGCCGCCAGATACATGGACCGCATGGTTTCCACCAAGTTAGAGTTGTTGCCTGCGTCGGTTCCCAGGCCCACGGTGACCCCGGCCTGGAGCATCTCGGGCAGCATGGCAGTTTTGGTCATACCCGCGCCCCCCTTAGTTGCCGCCGTGGGACACATCACTGCTTTCGTCCCGGTGCGGGCCATTGTATCCACTTCTCCTTGGTCGATTCCCAAAGAGTGGGCCAGCAGTGTGCTGGGGCCCAGGATGCCAAGAGATTCAAGATATTCGGTGGGCCGTTTACCGTGTTGGCTCAAGCTGGTCTCAACCGCCTGAGAGCTGTTATTGAAGTGCAGAGTCAAGCCAGTGTCGTACCGGTCCGCCAGTTCCTTTGCGCCGACCAATAACTCCTGGGTGGAGAAAGCGTGGGAGAAGGGCATGGCCCATGCCCGCATCCTACCGTCCAAGCGGTTGTTGTAGGTCTGGATGGTCTGCTCCATCATCGCCATCGCTTCTTCAGTGGTCGAAACCGGAAGGTTCAGCGGGTTGGGCCGGTCCGCCACATGCCACCCAACGATTATCCGGCAACCCGACTCCTCATAAGCCTTCATGCAGGTGTCCAAGTGCTTGGTGCTGCCGGGGTCCAGAAAGCAAGTGGTGCCGTATTTCAGGAGTTCGGTTATCGCCAAGAGAGAGGTGTAGTACTCCTCCTCTTCGGTCATCTCGCCCTGGAGTTTGAACACGTTGGGCAGGTAGCTGGGCCCCAAGTCGTCGGGGAAAACGCCCCGGGTGGCGTGGGCGTAGCTGATGTGCATGTGGCCGTTGCAGAAGCCGGGAGTCACCACCATCTCGCTGCCGTCGATAACCCGGTCCGCCACCACCGATTCCAGTTCAGCGGCTTTGCCAACCTGCAATATGCGCTGGCCTTCGACGATGATTGTCCCGTCCTGGATGATTCGGCGTTCCGGGTCCATGGTGAGTATGTATTTGATGCCTTGTATCTTCAGCGTGGGTTCGGCCATAACGTCTTAACCTCAAATCTGGGCAATGTGGAGATGCGGTACACGGGGTTCGCCTGCCGCCTTTGACCATATATCACACATTCGAAACAGCCACAACCAATCAAGTAACCCGGAACCGGGTTCAGAGCAGCCGTCATTCCGGCGCAACCGGAATCCAGAAGTGCCTGTCGTTACAGGAGCCAGATTTGCCATCAACGCTGCGTCTCTGGGTTCCGGCCTTCGCCGGAACGACGGGAGTAACTTGATGACTTGGCGAGCCATCCCCCGAATAGGAAGCAGCAGGATCAGCGGCTACCCCATCTTGTCCAAACAATCGAGCGTGGTTATCATTCTTGGTGGCTTAGCCGGAAAGCGGCTATGCCCTTACCACCGCAGTTAGGAGGAACCATGGCAACAACTGACAACGTTACTTTCGGCTGTAATTTCAATGCCGACGATTACTGGGACGCCGCCGAGTTCGCTCGCCGGGCCGAGGCTTGGGGATTCGATCGGGTAACGACGGGCGAGCACCTGATGGACGGCAACCCACCGAGGCCAACCGTGTTGAGCATCCCGGCGATGTCCGCCGCCGCCGGAGCCACCAAGACCCTTCGCGTAATGACCGGCATCGTCATCGTACCTCTGTACAACCCAGTCTTACTGGCCAAGATGATTTCAACGATGGACGTGGTCTCCGGAGGCCGGGTGGACTTCGGCATCGGAATCAGCGGACAGCGAGGGACCGAAATAGAGTTCGACGCCGTCGGTGTTTCCGTTAAAACCCGGGGCCGCCGCACCGACGAGATGCTGGAGGTTATGAAACGGTTGTGGACCGAAGAGCACGTTAGCCACCATGGCCGGTTTTTCGACTTCGACGATGTGACTCTGTTGCCCGGACCGGTGCAGCAGCCCCATCCGCCGATCTGGGTATCGGGCCGTAGCGACGCCGCCATGCGCCGGGCTGCCCTGCTTGGCGACGGCTGGTATCCATATCTGTTCACCGTCCGTCGACTGAAGCAGACCAACGAGGAGATTAGCCAGATCGCCGCTGAAGCAGGCCGGGACCTGAGCGGCTTCCGTTGGGGCCTGAACCAGCCTACTTCGATAATGGAAGATCCGGCGGCAGCATTGGCGCAAGCGGTGGAGAACGTGGGACAGCGTTACGTTACCGCCGATCGAAGCGCCGAAGACATCGCCAAAGCCCTCTGTATCGCCGGTACTCCCGAGGACTGTGTGCAAGCCGTTCAAGAACGCATGGACGCCGGAGTTCGCCACTTCAACCTTAGCTTCCTGGCCTCGGACATCGAAGGTACTTACCAACAGATGGAGACCTTCTCCCGACACGTGATTACCCACTTCCGCACGTAATAGCAGCGTCGGTACGTGCGTACCGAAACAACTTGACGCACCGGTTTATTGAGGTAGTATCAATCCAATCAAGCCGGAATGCTCGGCAACATAGAACCCGCTGGACTGACTCTCCGCGGGATGCGTGGAGGTTGTCATGGACTTTGGATTGTTTTTGGAGTTTCCGCGCCGCGAAGGCGGAACTCAACAAGAGGCGTTTCAGGAGTGCTTTGCGCTAGTGGACGAGGCTGAGGCGCAGGGTGTGGACTCGGTCTGGCTAGCCGAGTATCACTTCAATCCCGGACGGGTTCTCTCCGCTCCCATAACAATCGCCAGCGCCATCGCCGCCCGGACCAAGAGGGTGAGGATAGGGTTGGCGGTGATTTGTTTGCCCTTGGGTAACCCGATACGTCTGGCTGAAGAGGTCGCTACCCTGGATCACATCAGCCAGGGACGCCTAGAATTCGGTGTAGGGCGGGGCACTTTTCCCAATGTTCATGAAGGCTACAACGTTCCCTTCAGCGAAAGCCGGGACCGCTTTGACGAGTTCCTAGAAGTAATCGTGGGGTCGTGGACCAACGAAACATTCTCGTATGAAGGCCAATACATCACCTGCAACGAGCTTTCGGTACAGCCCAAACCGTTGCAAACTCCCCATCCTCCCATTCACGTCGGAATCACTTCGGCGGAGAGCTTCCCTATGATGGGTACTCTTGGCTACCCGATATTGATTAACCCCTCACGAGTATTCACTATCATGGAACTGGCTCCCCACATAGAGAATTACCGGCAGGCCTGGCGAGAAGCTGGACACGAAGGGAAGGGGCAAGTTGGATTGCGCGTCCCCATCTACGTGGCCGACACCGCCGAGCAAGCCTACTCAGAACCAGAAGCCAGCGCTATGTTCTCCGCTCACCGTCTGGGCGCAAGGGTTGGGAGTTACGCCACCTACGGAGGGACCACGGGCGATTGGCAGGCCGAGTCGGACCGAATCCTGGGGATGAGCTACGACGATTGGCTGCGTGACAAAGTGGTGTACGGTACCGCCGGAGCGGTGACCGACCGGCTGACCGAGATTCAAGAAGCGCTGAACCTGGACCAGTTCATGTTTGAAGTGAACTATGGTAGCCAGATTCCTCAGGAGCGGCAGCACAAGTCCTTAAAGCTTTTCATGGAAAACGTCGCTCCGAGTTTCAGATAGTCTCAGAATCGGCGTGACCTAAACGGTTCAGAGCTGGGAGCCAATGAACTGGGTATGCCCTCTAAGGAACTCAGCGGCGGATTGGGCGCGCCGTCCTTCCAATTGAATCGTCTTCAGGCCCAAAACGCCATCGGAGGTGACCACGCCTACGGGAACGTCTCCTTCCGTCAAGTCCACAACCTGACCAGGCGAAGCATCAACTCCGGCCTCATACGGTGAGACACTAACCTCTAACAACTTAATCACCGCACCCTCCCATTGAGTAAACAAACCCGGCCACGGCGTAAAGGCTCGGGCGCGGCGCTCTAGAATCGCCGCCGCCACATTCCAGTCAGCCAAGCCGTCATTTCGCTCCTGCTTGCGAGTCACCGTAGCCAAAGCATTGTCCTGGGGCCGGGCTTCCAGTTGGCCATCAACCCAGCCGTAAAGGCTTTCCAACAGTAGTTCTCCGCCCAGTTTGAACAGCGCTGCGGTCAGGTCATCCGCGGTCTCGTGAGAAGACAAAGGGTAACTCCGCTGGGCTACTAGGGGCCCCGTGTCCATCCCCTGATCCAACAACATCAACGTGACCCCTGTCTCCGTGTCTCCCTCTTCGATGGCCGTCGCCACTGGGGATGGACCCCGATGTTTAGGAAGCAAGGACGGATGGAGGTTCAAACATCCGTGGGAAGGGGTTTCTAGAACCGGAGGAGGCAGTAATCTACCGTAGGCGGCGACCACAAACACATCAGCTTTTAACGAATTCAGTTCGGCTTGAACTTCTTGAGAGCGCAAAGACTCCGGCTGGTAGACATCTAGTTCCAGTTCAATGGCGCGGGCTTTCACCGGCGGCATCTCAGGCGACCGGCCCCGTCCTCTTGGCCGGTCCGGCGGAGTGTAAACCCCCACTACCTGGACATTTTCAGCCGCGAATAGACCGTCCAATACCGGAACTACGAAGGATGGAGTTCCCATAAAGACCAGACGCATTTTCCCTCTCGATCCAGGATTTTAGATGCGGGATCTCAGATGATAGAAGACCGTACAACCCTGGCTGTCCACGGCAGACAACAAGAAGAATAGAAAGATGGTAGGAAATCGTTCGATGTGCCGGTAACAACGGCCCGGACTGGGTTGTTTCCGTCTTGACATTGCGGAAAAGCAGTTGCTAGAATAACTTAACCGCTTGGCGGAATCTTGCTGAAGGAGGTGATGGCGTATGAAAGTTAGTTTAGCACGTAGGGGTGATGGTAGGCATCTGTCTGGACACGACGAGGTGATCGTAGCCTAACTATCCTTCGTAAAAACGAGAACCCGTTGTCGGGCCCAGGCCAATGTCTACCATCACCCCTATATTTCGGAAACCATGGATAGGGGTAATAACCGGCAGGTTGGCTGGGCCCGTCCTTATTTCACAACCTGGAATAACGGGGGTCCATCGGGAGATTTCCAAGACCGGCCTCAGTAGAGCGGCCTTCGCATGCCGTCGCCACTGGGGTTTTTCTTTTGCCACCAGATATGGTTGGATTGGCGTCCACGTTGGCACCAGGCCGGACCGCCAAACGTAAAATACGCCCGGACCCGCCTCGGTTAGAATTGACATTGGGGCATCATCAGCTTAAAATTCCCACTGAACCATAGCTAATCTTGGAGCAAATTCGGAGACTAGATGCTAAGAATTCGACTGAGAAGGGTAGGGAAGAAGGGGCATCCGTCGTATAGGATCGTGGTGGCGGATTCCAGGGCGCCGCGAGATGGCGCATACGTAGAATGGATCGGGAATTACGATCCCATGGCTGAACCGCCAGCCGTTACTATCAAAGCGGACCGGGCTCAGGCATGGCTTAGCCAAGGCGCTCAGCCTTCCGACGCCGTAGCACGAATCCTTGACTGGAACGGGATTCTAACCAGGACTCCCACCCAGCGTAACGCCGGCTCCAAGACAGCCGAAGAAGCTCCCGCTGAAGCGGCTCCCGCGCCTGCGCCCGCAGCGGCAGCACCAGCCGCCGAACCTGAAGCGGAAGAGACTCCAGCCGCCGCTGAGGATACCTCAGAGGAAACCGTAGCTGAAGTCGTGGCCGAAGAGGCTGTGGAAGAAGCTGCCGAAGAACCTACCAGTGAAGAAGAATCCGGAGACTCCGCCGGTGATGACGCTGAAGAAACCTCTGAAGAGGAATCCTCAGAATGAAAGAACTGATCGAATACATAGCCCGCTCCCTGGCTAGCAACCCCGACGCCGTGGTTGTAACCGAGGAGAACTCGGAAGGGCGGATTGTATTTCGATTGGAAGTTGCTCCGGAAGACAAGGGCAAGGTCATCGGCCGGCAAGGGCGGGTGGCTCAAGCCATGCGAGTGCTGTTGCGCGTGGCAGCCGTTAAAGACGGCACCCACGCAGTACTGGAGATTGTTTAAACCAGATTCGTTGGCCAGTCTTCGGGTCCTGGTTCAATCTCCCGGTTGGGTGGCGGTATTGGGATGGACGACTCCTCAAGTATCAACGTAGGCCGCATACTCGGCCCTCACGGCCTGTGGGGTGCGCTCCGAATCGAAGTCTACACCGATGTCCCTCACCGGTTCGACGTAGGGAATACCCTATACATCGGAGCCTACCCCTACCAGGTTTCCGAATGCAGTACCTCCAATGCCGGTCATGTCACCCTCAGCTTCCACGGAATAACTACCCAGTCTCAAGCACGCACGTTGATCGACCAATGGATCACCGTTCCAGCTTCTGAAGTTCCCGAATTACCCCCCGGCGAGTTCTATCACTTCCAACTGCTAGACCTGCGCGTCCTCACCGAAGAAGGAGAAGAGTTGGGAACGGTCAGCGACATCTTGGAGACGGGCAGCAACGACGTGTACGTGGTCACCGGCGGGAGTGGAGAGATTCTGATTCCGGCCCTTGCCGACGTGGTTAAGGATATCGATTTAGAGAAAGGCGTCATGCTAGTTTCCCTGCCTGATGGCTTGCGATAACCGCTTTGACCCTGCCAAACGCCTGGTGCTACAATCCCATCAAGGCAACTAGCGATTTTCGAGATGCTTTCCTCTGCGATAGAGGGTAATCGCCGATGGCCGCGTTGAGCCGTCCCTGGGTATAGTGGAAGACACATCCAAGGGGGTATTACCATGTCAGGTCACTCTAAATGGTCAACAATCAAGCATCAAAAGGGAGCTGCCGACGCTAAACGTGGCGTCCTATTCACCAAGATTAGCCGGGACATTACTCTGGCAGCGCGGGATGGCGGCGGCGATCCTGACATGAATTTTCGTCTCCGTCTGATGTTGGACAAGGCCAAGAGCGCCAATATGCCCCATGACAGCATCAGCCGTGCCCTCAAAAGAGGCACCGGCGAGGGCGGTGAAGGCGTCGAACAATTGGAAGAGATGCTCTACGAAGGGTATGGTCCCGGAGGCGGAGCCATCATGGTTCAAGCGGTAACCACCAACCGCAACCGTACCGCCGCCGACGTCCGGTCAACCTTCGCAAAAGGTGGCGGAAATCTTGGGGAAAGCGGATGCGTGGCCTGGAATTTTGAAACCAGGGGAGTCATCGCCCTGGAGATAAGCGACGAAGAGCGGGCCGAGGAACTTGGCCTCATGGCCATCGATGCCGGAGCCGACGACATCAGCATCGAAGACGGTGTGTTAGAGATATTAACCGCTCCCGAGGTCCTGCTAAAGGTCCAGGCGGCGTTGAATGAGGAAGGCGTTTCCCCCGACTCTTCTGAGATATCCATGATTCCCAAAACCACCGTTACACTGGAGGACAAGGCGGCCGAGCAGACCCTCAAACTGCTGGACAGTCTTGAAGACCTGGACGACGTGCAGAAAGCGTATACCAGCGCTGATTTCCCGCCCGAGGTCTTGGAAAGGTACCGGTCAGCAAACTGATAGCCGGAGACGGATAAAGACTTATGCTAGTCTTGGGCATAGACCCAGGGACCCTGCGGATGGGTTACGGTCTCCTGTCAGCGGACCCCCAACCGAAGGCGGAAGACTACGGCGTTATATCTTTGCCTTCCAAGATGCCTCTGGAACAACGCCTCTATCAGCTTCATACCCATATCTTGAACATGATTAGCGTCTTCCACCCCGAAGTCATCGCGGTCGAGAAACCTTTCGTGGGTAGAGGAGAGCGGAGCTTTCCCGGACCGGCTCTCGCCGTGGGACAGGCTCAGGCCGTCGTTCTGATCGGAGCCGCCAGCCAGGGGATACCCATTTTCTCCTACTCGCCCGCTGAGGTAAAAAGTTCCGTATCGGACTTCGGTGCTGCGTCGAAAGAGCAGATGCAGCAAGTGGTCGCCGCCACCTTGGGACTGAAGGAAACCCCCGAGTCCGATGCTGCGGACGCACTATCCGTAGGGCTCTGCCACCTGATACAGAGACAGTCCGCCACCGCCCTACGACAGGAGATAACTCCAGGTTTCGAGAGGTAGCAGTTGATAGTTAGCGTCCGCGGTATCCTAGAGGCCGTGGGCCCCGACTGGGTACATCTACAGGTTGGCGGGATCTCCCTTCAGATATCGGTCCCCGGCTCGGACATCAACGAATTGGGACCTATGGGCGGTCAGGTCCGTTTGTTCACCCACCTGCGGATACGCGACGAACAACCGGTGCTCTACGGATTCTCCTCAACCCCGGCAATGCAATTGTTCCTGATGTTGAACGGCGTTTCCGGAGTGGGTCCCCGGCTCTCACTGGCCTTGCTTTCCAGCCTGGGGGTCTCCAGCTTGCAACAGGCAATCGCCAACGGCGACATCGCTTCCCTGAGCTCCGCCCCCGGCGTGGGCCGGCGCACGGCGGGACGCATAGCGTTGGAGCTGAAGAGCAAGATAGACGAAGGCGCCGCAGACATCGGTATTCCGGGCGGCTCCGACGACGCGGTTGTGATTGAGTCGTTGATGGCGTTGGGTTACAGCGCCGTGGAGTCCCGGCAAGCCTTAAACGGCCTGCAAGACGCATCGGAGCTCTCGGTAGAAGAGAGGATCCGCCTGGCCCTACAGCAGTTCGGCGGTGGGGGCTAGGGCCTGTCATCGACCCCCATCGCAGCAAGGGCTACCGGGGTATAATCAAAGTTGTTCAAGAATTCACCCGGTTCATGCTTGAGGATCAATGACTGAAACCACTCGTGCGAAAAAGTGGGCCGACGCCGGAAAAGAGATTAAAAACGTCTGGGCCGCCGGCGCCAGCCCTCAGGACAAGCGCTTCGAACTGGTCGCTGATTTCAAGATGACCGGAGATCAACCCCAAGCGGTGGCCCGGTTGTCGCAAGGGGTGACTGAAGGGGCCATCTACCAGACCATGCTGGGCGTTACCGGTAGCGGTAAGACCTTCACCATGGCCAACATCGTTCAGGAAGTTCAGCGGCCCACCATCGTGATGGCTCACAACAAGACTCTGGCCGCCCAGCTTGCTTCCGAGTTCAAGGAGTTCTTCCCCAACAACGCCGTCGAGTATTTCGTCTCCTATTACGATTACTACCAACCGGAAGCCTACGTACCCCAGTCAGACACCTACATCGAGAAAGATTCCAGCGTCAACGAGGAATTGGATAAGCTGCGCCTGTCAGCCACCACATCCTTACTGACTCGCCGTGACGTGCTTATCGTGGCGTCGGTGTCCTGCATATACGGCTTGGGTGATCCCGAAGACTACTTCAACCTGGTGGCCCAAGTTAAGGTCGGCGAGGTCCGCAACAGACGCCAGTTAGTCCGCCAACTGGTGGACATGCATTACGAGCGCAACGACATGGACCTGTCCCGGGGAAAGTTCCGCATCCGGGGCGACACCTTGGAGATTGTCCCTGCCTACGAAGATGCCGCCGTCAGGGTCCAGTTCTTCGGCGACGACATAGAGCGCATCGTCCAAGTGGACCCGCTCACCGGCGAGGTGCTGGCGGAACTTACAGAGATAGCCATTTACCCGGCCAACCACTTCGTGACGTCTAAGGATAAGCTGGACGCGGCCGTCATAGACATCGGCCTGGAATTGGAAGAACGGTTGGTAGAGCTACGGGCCGAAGGCAAGATACTGGAAGCCGCCAGACTGGAAAGCCGCACCCACTACGATCTGGAGATGCTACAGGAAACCGGGTTCTGCTCTGGAGTGGAGAACTACTCCCGCCACCTATCCCGCCGGGCCGCCGGAAGCTCCCCTTGGACTCTGCTCGACTATTTCCCGGAAGACTACCTGATGTTCGTCGACGAGTCCCACATGACCCTGCCCCAGGTCCGGGGCATGTACCACGGAGACATGTCCAGGAAAAAGACTCTGGTGGACTTCGGCTTCCGCCTGCCCTCAGCCATGGACAACCGCCCTCTGAACTTCGAAGAATATGAGAGCCATGTCAATCAGGTCATCTACGTGTCGGCGACGCCAGCTCCCTTCGAGTTGCAGCGTAGCAGCGCCACGGTGGAGCAAGTGATTCGCCCCACCGGGCTTCTTGACCCCACGTTGGAAGTGAAACCCACCGAAGGCCAGATCGACGACCTGCTGGAGCAGATCAAGCTTAGGGTAGAGCGGTCGGAGCGTATTCTCGTAACCACTCTGACCAAACGGATGGCCGAGGAATTGGCGGACTACCTATCTGAGATGGGTATCCGCAACAACTATCTGCACTCGGACATTCAAACCCTGGACCGGATAGAGATACTCCGCGACCTGAGGTTGGGAGTGTTCGATGTCGTGGTGGGCATCAACTTACTGAGGGAAGGGTTGGACCTGCCTGAGGTCAGCCTAGTCGCCATTCTGGACGCCGACAAAGAGGGCTACCTCCGCTCCAACACGTCTCTGATCCAGACCATCGGCCGGGCGGCCCGCCACTCAAGCGGCCACGTAATCATGTACGCTGACCGAATCACCGACTCGATGCAAAAATCCATCGATGAGACCAGCCGGCGCCGAACCATTCAGGACGCCTTCAACAAAGAGCACGGCATCGAGCCCAAGAGCATTCAGAAAGAGGTCCACGACATCACGGAAGGAATCAAGGGCATTTCAGAAAGCAAGACCCGTTACGAGGTAGTGCGCAAGGAAATGACCCGATCGGATATGTTCAAGGTGGTCAAGGACCTGGAAGTGCAGATGAAAGAATCGGCCAAGAACCTACAATTCGAAAAGGCCGCCCAATTCCGAGACGAGATATACGAGCTTCGCCGGTTGCTGGTGCTTGAAGAAAAGACTTTGTCACCCGTAGGGTTTAGCGCCGAGAAGTAACAGGGCGGGAACAAAATCCCCTCCTTACGAAGGAGGGGATTTAGGGGAGCTTTAGCCCCAAGCGTGGACGCGTCCCGGTAATCCATCAGTCTGAAGCACAACCGGCACGACCCCCATGTAGTCCCCCCTTCGTAAGGGGGGACAGGACCAACCCGGGACCAACCATTGTCAGCCAGCCCCCTCAACCAACGCATGAAGTCTCGCCAGCAACTCCCCGTTCTCCTCGGTGGTGAAGCCGTCCACGAAGTAGCTGTGATCGCCGGTGGTGCCGTCTACCGCGCCCATGTCCACTGATCTTTTGATTAGTACGGTTTCGCTTTCCACCGTCGGGAGCAGGTTTCGTCCCGCCAGCTTGGAAAGGGCCGCGACCAAACCGTAGCCGCCCCAGTTGGAGACGCTGGAGATGATGAGTCGGTCGACTTTGGTCACCGCCGGGTCGTTGGGCAGCGTTTCTACTTGGGGGATGAACTCCACCAGGTTACCCATACCTATCTCGTTGCCACCGTCGCCGATGCCCACCGACGGGATACCGGCCTCAAACAGGTAATCCAAGCGGGCGGTGTGGGGCGTGATGTCTACGTACCGCATGTTCAGATAGGCATCGTCATTGGTCCGGCTGCAACGCTCTATCGAGATAATCAGTGAAGGATCTAATCTCGCCAGAATCTCCGCAGTTACATTGCGGCTGACCTCGATATCGGCGATGGGGAAGTCCACCACCTCCGTTCCATCCTCCAACATGCCTCTTAGTACCGGCGTGGTGTAGGAATCGGTGATGTAAGTGACCTTGCGCCCCAGCGCCTGCAAAGCGTTGCCGATGGCGATGGCGCCGGCGGGTCCGTCCGTCTCGGGACTACCTGCAGATAGGATGTAGAATCCAGTGGTGATTGCCACGTTGCCGGGATGGTCCATGATGTACTGGGCCGCTTGGGAACAAAAGTCCTCAGGCAAGTGGGGCCGTAGTTGAGCGACACCCCGTTTGTCCTGATCCAAGATTATGTCTTCAATAGTTTCGCTCATTCTCTCCCCCAAGCTGACGGCGGATTGCTAAAAGCTAAAGGACTGCGTATTCGGCGTCGCGCTGGCTGGTTATGAACATCATTCCGGGTGTGTGGGTCATCATCAGGCTGGGCTTGCAATTCAATGCCACCGCTTGGGGAGTGACCCCGCAGGCCCAGAAGACCGGCTCTTCGCCGGGATAGATGTCCACTGCGTCGCCGAAGTCGGGACGGGAGATGTCCTTGATGCCGATGGCTGCTGGATCTCCGATGTGCACCGGCGCACCGTGGGTCGCCGGGAACCGAGAGGTGACCTGCACGGCCCTGACTATCTGCTCTCGTTTGATCGGACGCATGCTCACCACCATCGGTCCCGAGAATCGTCCGGCTGGAGTGGTGGGAATGTTGGTTATGTACATGGCCACATTGCGTTCCAATTCTTGATGCCGCAAACGGATGCCCGCTTCGACCATCGCAGTCTCGAAGGAGAAGCTGCAACCCATCAGGAAGGAAACCAGGTCGTCTCTCCAATAGGGCACCAACGACTCGACCTCTTTCACCATTTTTCCGTTCTCGTAGATACGGTAGCCGGGAATGTCGGTCCGGATGTCAGCACCCGCCGCCGTTAGCGCCGGTTCAACATCTCCTGCCTCGATAACTTCCAATAGGGGGCAGGGTTTCGGATTCCTCTGGCAAAAGAGTAAGAATTCAAAGGCCAAGTCCTTGGGCAGTATCGCCAAGTTAGCTTGGACGTAACCCGGAGCAACCCCGGAGGTCACCCCCCGCCAGCTTCCGCCACGGATCTGTTGCCATACTTCACTTGGCTTTTTAAGCAGTGTTTGAGTGCTCATGGAATTCCTCTTCTGGTCGATTCTCAACCAGCAATCAGTCTTTCTTAACAGAGGCGTCGGCGCCCCAACGTCCCCATCATAGTGTTCACCTGCTGGCCAGTCAATTTGCCTCAGGCAGCATACTGAACCACTAGCGGTGCAACCTAGTTAATCTTACCCGGTGGTATACTTCCCTGAGATAGTCTCAAAAATAATCGCGGAGCCACGGCTAGGCATTGTATAGTTTATTTCTTCTGGCGGACGAGTCAAACGGAGTGTTGCCATTACTCGGGACGATAGACCGGGCTGGATTATCGTGCCGGGTTGGCTGTGACTTGTCCCAATTGGAAGATGGCGACAACTCGTCGGCCCCTGAGGCGGTCCTAGTGGACTTGGAATCCGTCGGGGCGGCCCAGACCCACCTATTCGTTGACGAGTGCAAGAATCTCAAGCTGCCCGTCGTGGTGGTTATTCCCAGCGAACAGGCCTCCGACCATGACCCTTCCCTCAACGCCGACGAATTTATCTTTTGCCCGATAAAAGAACAAGAACTCGTGGCCAGAGTGAAACAGGCTATATTCCGAGTACACGGTTCGGCCAGTTCCACGGTGCTCAGAATCGGTGAATTGGTCGTCGACATGGAACGATACGATGTCACCGTATCCGGCAAGCGGGTTTCTTTAACCTACAAGGAATTCCAACTCCTAGTGCTGCTGGCCTCCAATCCAGGCCGCGTCTACACCAGGGAAGCGCTGCTGAGCCAGGTATGGGGGTACGATTACCTGGGCGGCACCCGGACGGTGGACGTGCACGTACGACGCTTGCGCTCCAAGGTGGAAGGGCCGGGCCGAGTCTACGTGGAAACCATATGGAACGTCGGCTACCGCTTCAAGGCTTCTTCCTAACAGCGACCCCGCGCCCCGCTGCGGAGTCCTTCGACAAGCTCAGGACGAGCGGGAGGGGAGTTCACATCGCTCGTGGTGAGGCCGTCGAACCATCTTTCACCAAAGCCACTATCCCCGCATTTTAGCTCGCTTCAGCGCTGACCTGGTCCATGAACCGGTGCACTTGAGCCGCCAATCCCGCATGCTCCGGGGCGGATAATCCGGGGTCGCTTTCGTTGACCTTGGCAGCCTCTTCCCGAGCGGTCTCCAACAGCTTTCTGTCCGATAACTGGGCCATCCTCAAGTTGGGTAGTCCGCTCTGCCGGGTCCCGAAAAAATCGCCGGGTCCTCGCAACTCCAGGTCAACCTCGGCTAACTGGAAGCCATCGTGGATATTCTCCAAGGCTGACAGCCGCTCCCGGGCGCTTTCCGACGGGGAATCAGACAACAAGATGCAGTAGCTCTTGTGCTCGCCACGGCCCACCCTGCCACGGAACTGATGTAGCTGGGCCAGACCAAAGCGATCAGCGCCCTCGATCAGCATTACCGTGGCGTTAGCCACGTCGATACCAACCTCGACCACGGCCGTGGAAACCAGAATATCGATCTCTCCTTCCCGGAACTGGCGCATTATCTTGTCTTTGTCTTTGGAGGACATCCGCCCGTGGAGCAAGCCTAATCGCAGATCCGGGAAGACATCCTCGGACAGCCGTTTGTGCTCTTCGATAGCCGCTTTCGAGACGATGCTTTCCGATTCATCCACCAGCGGGCAGATGACAAAGCACTGCCGGCCCGCTTCAACTTCCTTGCGGATGAACCCATAGGCCGCCGGGCGGCGCTCCGGAGGAAGCAAGCGGGTCGCAACCTGCTGACGTCCCGCAGGCAATTCATCCAGGGTAGAAATATCCAGGTCCCCGTAGAGGGTTAGCGACAATGTACGCGGGATCGGCGTGGCCGACATTATCAGGGCGTGGGGAACCGCCTCCCCCCGCTCCCGCAATGCGGAGCGTTGCATCACCCCGAAACGGTGCTGTTCATCGGCCACGGCCAGGACCAGCTTGGGCATGGAAACACCCGACTGAATCAGCGCCTGAGTCCCGATCAACAGGTCCAGGTTCCCGGCGGCGGCCATCTCAGTAAGCTCTCGTTTCACGGGACGCCTAGTGCTTCCCGTAAGCAGTCCCACCGACACCGGCCTTCCCAGGGATTCCAAGTAGACCGAGACGAGATTCTCCTCCTGAACCGGGCGAGCCAATCCCGCCAGCAAGCGGACCACGGTCTGGAAATGCTGTTCGGCCAGCACCTCGGTGGGGACCATGACCGCGCCCTGATAACCGTCGGCAGCCACCGCCAACAAGGCCGCCAACGCCACCACGGTCTTACCGCTGCCGACTTCTCCCTGAAGCAACCGGTTCATCGGAGGAGTGCCCTTTTCCAGGTCGCTCAGTATCTGGTCGACGCAACGCCGCTGCGCCTCGGTCAGCGTAAAGGGTAGGGAGTCGTAGAACCCCGCCAAGATCTGGCTGTCGATCTGAACGGAGATTCCCTTGACCTCATTCGCCTGGTGTTGCCGCCGGGCCAACACTGCCAGTTGGAGAGTGAATAGTTCGTCGAAGGCTAGGCGGCGGCGGGCCTCTTCCCAAGAAGCCATGTTATCTGGATAGTGGGCCTGCATCACGGCTTGTTGCAGGGGCATCAGGTGGCACTGGGACAAAACCTCGTCGGGCAAGAATTCTTCAACGCCCACCAACCACTCTTGTAATCCCTGCCAGAGCAACCGCCGAACGTTCCTTGCCGTCAAACCCTCAGTTAGCGGGTAAACCGGAACCAACCTGCCGGTGTGGATCGGTGTTTGCCCATGGTCCAGAAGTTCGTAATCCGGAGATTCGAATACAAGCTGACCCTTAAAAACGCCAGCCTTTCCGCTGATGGAGATACGGGTGTTGGGTTTCAAGGTGCGGGCCAGATGCCGTTGACCGAACCAGACAACTTTGATGTTGCCCGTTTCGTCGCTCAACACGGCTTCCGTGTCCACCCGCTTTCCCTGATAACCTTGCTTGATCGTCCGGGATTCCCAGATAGTGCCCACCACGGTGCAAGGTTCATCTGGGGAGACTTCCGAGATTCGGGCGATGGTCGAATAGTCGATGTGGCGGCGGGGGAAGAGATAGAGCAGGTCTCGGATCGTGGCGACGTCCAGGCGTTGGAACCTGGCTACCGATTTGGTGTCAACCCCGCGCAACCGGTCCACGGGAGAATCCACGGGCAGTCCGCCGGGGGGTGCTGGTTGGCGGGTGGCCGGTTTTTTCGTTCGCTCGCTGGAAGGCGAAGACCGGGTTTTCTTGGCTTTCGGTGGCTCGGGAACATCAATCTCCGCACCATTGGCTCCGGTATCGATGGATCCTGCATCAAGGAAACTTCGCCATTTGGTGGCCCAGATGCCACGCTCTTCCCCGGTCATTCCCGAGTAATGGGTACCCAACAAACCCGAAGCCGCTTGCCCGTCGCCGAGCTGGGCCGCCATCTCTTCAGCCCAGGTCTGGATGAACCGGTCCAGGCCGCCCATCACCGCTTTATTGTCGAAGCCCCGGCTCTCTTCCATGGTGAGGATACTTCGGAAGGAATCGACCCAGGAAATCGGGCTTTTTGGTCGTGAAGTCATCTGAAAATCAGTATATCACGGGCTTTCGGGACGCCCAGTTATCATTGTCATTCGACCCATCCTAGGAGTCCTATTCACCGTCAATATCAAGCGAGCCATGTAGGACATCCTCCAGATCAATGGCAAGCTATCCCGCGCGGGTCAGCGCGACTCCAACGGCGCCGGGGCCGATGTAGGTCCCCAATGTAGCGCCGAAGCGCGCGGAGACGATCTGGTCCTCTGGCAGCAGGTCAGAAAGTTCCTGCCGTAACCCTCGGGCCATCAGCGGCTCGGTGCTATGAATCACCGCAAGCCGGGTCAACGGAGCCTCCTGGTGGGCAAGCTCCAACAACCGGCGCAGACCCCGCTGACGATTGCGGGACCGCTCGATGGGCAGTACGGCCCCATCCTCCAGCCCCAATATGGGCTTCACGTTAAGGATGGAGCCAACGAACGCCTGCGCTTTGCCGATACGCCCGCCCTTCTGCAGATATTCCAGGGTATCCAGCAGGAAGTAGCACTTGGTTAATGGAAGATCGCCGGCCACTTTTGAAGCCACTTCTTCCAACGACGCGCCATCTTCGGCCAACTCAGCCGCCGACAACACCACTAATCCCATGGGGATCGACGCAAGCTGGGAGTCTATAACCTGAATCTTAGCGCCCTCGCCAGACGACGCTTTGGCCTGCTCCGCGGAATTAAACGTGCCACTCAGCTTGGCTGACAGATGTATCGACAGGATGCTATGGCCTTGGTCTAGCAGAGCTTTATACACCGGCTGAAAATCCGCCGCAGAAGGCTGGGAGGTGGTGGGGAACAAATTGCCCTCAGTCAGGTGGCGGTATAGGTCGTCGGGGGATATATCGACGCCATCTTTGTAGCCGATGTCGCCCAACATCACGTTGCAAGGAATCACGGTGATGTTCCACCGCTCGGCCAGTTCCGGCGGCAGGTCCGCTGAGCTGTCGGTTACTATCCTAACTGCCATTTCGTTCATCGTCCCGTGGAGTGCAGGTCAGGTCCCTGCATGGCGGACCACTGAACCGCATCTTCAGAGTATCGCCAGCGGGAATCACAGACCTAAAAGCGTTGAGTTCGTTCATTCTACTGAAGCCAAGTAGTGATAGTGGGGCTGGCCACCCTCTATCAGGTCAACTTGTATGCCAGGATACTCTAACTGTAGCCGTTGGCTCACCCCCTTCGCACCTTCCAGATCGGCATCCTCGCCCAGGTACAATGTCACGATGTGCCCGGAAGATAAGCCTGACTGAGACAACGCCGACTCCAACACCTGTTCCGCGGTATCGCCTGCCAAGACAATCTCCCCTTCCAACAGGCTGATGTATTGTCCGGTGGCTACCTTCACGTTGCCAGAGGTGGTGGATCTAACCGCTTTGGTCACTTCGATGGTGACGATATCAGCTATTGCCGCAGTCATCGACTCCAAGTTATTCTCGACTGATTCCTCCGGGTTGAACGCCAGCATCGCTGCCACACCCTGAGGCATAGTATTGGAGGGCACCACGTGGATTCCCATCTTGGCTTCCGCCGCCTGCTTCGCCGCCGCTACTACGTTCTTGTTGTTGGGCAGGATTATGGTATCGTCACCACCGGCAGATTCCACCGCCTCAAGAATGTCCCTCACGCTGGGGTTCATGGTTTGGCCGCCGCTGACCACCACAGCACAGCCAACCTCCCGGAACAGGCTATCCAATCCATCGCCGCAGGAGACAGCTATCACCGCTAAGCCACCGCTCGTCGCGGCTTGGGCCTGCCCGGATGCAAAATCCTTGTTCTGTTGGCTCATGTTCTGGATATCGATCTGATTCAGCTGCCCCAGGGACGACCCCAAGGTCAATGCGGGTCCGGGGTCCAGCGCATGGACATGGACCCTAACGATGCGCACATCTCCCACCACCACCGCCGATTCGGACATCGCCACGAACTGTTCACGAATCGAATCGGGCAACAAGCCGTCACCAGAAATCACGAACTGGGTGCAGTATCCCCACTGGGTTTCCGACATAGAGTCTAGGTAGTGAGCGTCGATTCCAGTTCCCCGCCCCGCGTCCGAGCCGGTATAACCCCGGGCCACGGCCAAGGCCACCTGTTCATCATCATGCCCCATCATCTGGGACAAAGCTCCGCCCATGATAACCACGACACCCATGCCACCGGCGTCAACAACACCAGCCTCCCGCAGCACCGGCAATTGTTCCGGCGTGCGGTCCAAGGCTTCCTGTCCAGCCTGGAACGCCTTCTCCCACAACACCCGCGGGTCGTCAACGTCTCCCTGTTCTTGAGCGGACGTTGAAAGGGAGCGGATAACCGTGAGCATTGTTCCTTCCACCGGCTTGCCCACCGCTAGGTATGCGGCGTCGGTGGCCAATGAGAATGCCCGAGCCAGATCGGTTGTCTGGCAAACCTCAATCTCCACGAAGGCTTGGGCGAATCCCTTAAGGAACTGGGACAGGATAACGCCGCTGTTGCCCCTGGCTCCCCAGAAGGCCCCGTCAGCCAATCCCCCGGCGACTTCAGACAATGCGCTATCGGCGGCCTGAGGACACTTCTCCATGGCTGATCGCATGGTCAGCAGCATGTTAGTCCCGGTGTCGCCATCGGGCACGGGGAAGACATTGAGGGCGTTTATAGCCTCTCGATGCAACTCTAGGGCCTGGGTGGCCGCAGCGAATGCTTGTCTTAGATCGTCGGCAGTAAGGTGTGGCATCAGGACCAGGCGCTTCCATCCAATACTTGTTTACGGGGGATTTTTGGTCATCTAGGGCCGCATCGGGGTCGAGTTGCGCCCAATTATATAACACAGCTAACAGGGCACTACGCCAAGTATACGGACCAAAAGCCTCGATTCTCCTTGACACGCCTGAGCCTCTAGCTTAGTATTGATTGTCGAGGAATAATATGGATTACGCAGTATTCAAAACTGGTGGCAAGCAATACCGGGTAAAACCGGGCGACACTTTAGACGTGGAAAAACTCTCCGTCGATGTCGATTCCATCGCCGAATTCGGTGAGGTCTTGGCGATATCCAACGACGGCGAAGTGACTTTCGGCTCTCCGACGATCGAAGGCGCCAAGGTTCTGGCACGGGTGGATTCCCACTATAAAGACAAGAAGCTCATGGTCTTCAAGTACAAGGCGAAGACCCGGTACCGTCGAAAGAGGGGCCACCGTCAGACCTATACCAGGGTAGTTATTCAGGACATTCAGGCGGAGCCGCCCGCGCCCCCAAGGCGCCGGAGAACCCAGGCAGCGGCAGCCACTACAGCTACAGAAGAACAGGAGAGCACTTAAGATGGCTCATAAGAAAGCAGGCGGCAGCACCAGTAACGGTCGTGACAGTAACGCCAAACGTTTAGGCGTCAAGAAATTCGGCGGTGAAACGGTCACCAGCGGCGCTATCATCGTGCGGCAACGGGGCACTCGCTTGCATCCGGGCACCAATGTTGGCTTGGGCCGCGACTTCACCCTATACGCCACTATTGATGGACGAGTAACATTTGAATGGGCTCCGAAGGGCAGGCGCCGCGTCAGCGTATATCCCATCGAGGTGGCCGCTGAATCCATAGCTGCGTAGCTGGCATCTAACTACCGTAGCCCAATGGGAACAAGGCCGATGGTCTTGGCCCGGGTTTCAAATCTAAGTTGATTGGCATTTAATCATGAAAACAGACATTCACCCCAAGTTTTATCACTCAGTCGTAACCTGCTCTTGCGGCAACGTGTTTCACACCGGAGCCACCAAGCCCACCATGCGCGTGGAGCTGTGCGGCAAGTGCCACCCCTTCTACACCGGCGAACAGCGGGTGGTCGATACCCAGGGCCGCATCGAGCGAATGAAGAAACGTTACAACCTGGGCTAGTAGAGTCAGCCCACCCGCGAGGTGGGCTGGCGTCTTTGGGCCACTTCTGGCTCACGGTCTGGTCCAAGTTTAGGGAGCGATTGGGCTTAGCCCAGGTAAAGAATCGCTCCCTTTGCGTATCATCCACACTTTGGCTGTACGACTCTCCACACCCTGCCCCGGCAGGTTATCTCCCGAACGACTCTTCGCCGGTTCTTAGGCATACTCCGAATACACCACCCGAAGCAAGTAACACAAGGTAGGGAAAGCGTTGGCGGAACTACCACGATTTAACTACGGTGGGCAAGCGGTCATCGAAGGCGTAATGATTCGAGGCCGCAACTTCTTCAGCCTGGCGGTACGACGCCAAGACGGCACCATCTTCCGGCAGCAAGAACCCCTCAACAACATGTTCAACGGACCGATTCGGCGCGTTCCTCTATTGAGGGGCGTGCTGGTGCTGTTGGAGTCCCTGACCCTGGGTATGAAGGCTCTGCGGCGCTCCGCCAATATAGCCATGCAGGAAGATCAAGGGGATGAGCATGAGGAGTTACCGGCCTGGGCCATGGCCGGGACGCTGGCCATATCTTTATTGTTTGGAATAGGGCTGTTTTTCATGCTGCCCCTGTTCATCGTCTGGTTATTGGATCCATATGTCTCTTCAGACTTCGTAAGCAATGTCATCGAAGGGGCCATTCGCCTCACCATCCTGGTCTCATACATCAAAGTGATTGGCTTTTCCTCGGACATCAAGCGAGTGTTCGCCTACCACGGGGCCGAGCACATGGCGGTCCATACCCACGAAGCCGGGCTGCCACTCATCGTGGAGAACGTTCGCAAGTTCGGAACCCCTCACCCTAGGTGCGGCACGGCGTTCTTGTTGACGGTCGTCCTAGTCTCCATCATCGTGTTCGCCTTTTTGCAGAGGCCTCCCATAGAGTGGCGGATATTTTCCCGCATCGCCTTGGTTCCGGTGATAGCCGCGTTCAGCTATGAAATCATCCGGTTCAGCGGAGCGCACCAGGAAGCCTGGTTCGGCCGGTTGATATCCCAGCCCGGGCTGATTCTGCAGCGGCTAACCACCCGGCAACCCGACGATTCCCAGATAGAAGTGGCGATATGCGCCATGGAGGCGGCAATAGCCGCTGATCAAGGACGGGAGTACCCGGAGCAGATCGTAGAGTCAGTCAACGGTGTGGGAACCACCGGAGAACATACGGAGCCTGAAGTCACTCCCGGTGAAGAAGGCGCATCAGGCGCAACATCCGACGGCTGACGAAATACCGGCTAGGTGTTCAAGCCGGTATTAAAAAGCGGAGTCAATCCAACATCCAGGCTTAGAAAGCTAAAGCCAGCCCTCTCGGAATAATGCCGGTCCAGATCAGTGTCGCCGATGTGGAAATACTCGTCAGCTTGAATGAGTTCCTTCACGCTATCGAGTTGATGCTTCAAAACAGTGAAGTGGACCTCGATACCACTGTCCCTCCAGATCCGCTGCTGGGTGCCGATGGTCCGGTCGGAGCAGCTACCGATCCAAAACCCCAGATCCTTGATTTCCCTCACCATGTCCATGGTAATGAATCCCGGCGGGTCTCCAACTTCCAGGGTTCCGTCAATATCAAAACTGATTAGCTTGGCCAAATGTAAACCTCATTCTCTAGGTTATTGACACTCCATGTCAGACCGTTGTTCTTGACGCGACCGTCACGCGGCTACATGTTTCGTAAGATCGATACCATCCACCACTGGTAATGGGAGATTTTGGTAAACGCGAATCAATATCCACTCCTCCAGCACCTCTTTCAACTGCTCACGGCAATCTTCGAGGATTGCGGCGTTGATATAAACCCCATTAAGTATGGGAATAATAGCTGGTTGGTCTCCTACTCCCTATGCTGCCAAACCGTCCCCTGCGGCGGTTCATCTATGAGCCGGAACTGCGGGAGGGTGAAGCCACCTTCACCGTCCAGGAAGGCTACTTCCACCCGCTTGCCGATGGCCACGTTCTCTTCCTTCTCCGGCTCCATCTTCTCGTCGACCAGGTTGGTGGTGATGCGTAGACCGTCATAGGGGTCGGGATGTCCGCGTTGCTCGTCCAACTCCACCAGCACGATGGCGAAGGGTGCCCAATCGCGGAAGCTGGGAACCACGGTGTGGGCCACGATCTGGTAGCTGTAGATGGTGCCTTTGCCGCTGACCTGATTCCATTCCCATTGCAAAGAAGTGCACCATGGACAACCGGGACCCGGTTCGCCCCGCAACAGACCGCAGTCCAGGCACTTCTTCACTACCAAGCGATGGTCTGCCGCCGCTTCGAAGTAGCCTTTGTACTCGGTGTCGCTATCCGAGATATCGATTTGTTGTCCCCGGTATTCGTATGAGGGCATAGTTCTATCTCCTCATAATCAGGGAACTACCGACCGCCGGTGTACCCCAACCCATATTCATGCTTACCTCAGCGTCCTTAACTTGCCGGCAGTGTCCTTCCGAGTAGTCGTAGGAATGGACACCGTTCAGAGCGCCGGGGCAGTAATCGTCCACCGTACCCCGAAGCTGACGAACATTCTCGATGACCATGTTCATGCCGTGGGTATAACCCTCACACAGATGGCCACCGCTGGTATTGTTGGGACGGCGGCCGCCCAGGTTGATTGTCCCACTCTTTACGTAGTCCTTGCCCTCACCCTTCTCGCACCACCCGTAATCCTCGAACTGGAGCAGGGCGGTGTAGGTAAAGGCGTCGTAACAACCGGTAACGTCGACATCGTCGTGGGTGACCCCGGCCAGTTCGAAGACCCTGGGGCCGACGTAGTAGCCCGCCACCCGGCTGATGGGACCGTGCTGATAGTGGAAGTCCCCGCCGGGCTTGGTTCCCCGGCCTTGAGCCCCCAGGATGTATATCGGACGCTGCTTCAGGTCTCTGGCCCGTTCGGCCGACGTGACAATCACACAGGTGGCGTTGTCCGTCTCCAGGCAGCAGTCCAACAGGTGGGCCACCGGGCGGATTATCCATCGGGAGTTCATCACATCATCAACCGTGACCCGCTGCTTCATCAGGGCCTTGGGGTTGTTGCTGGCATGATTGCTGTGGGCCACTTTGATGTGGGCCAAGTCTTCGCTCTTGACGCCATATTCCATCATGTGGCGGGTGAAGGTGAAAGAGAACTGCTGAACCGCGCTGATTAGCCCGTAAGGACGCTTCATCAAGTCTATGCCGGTGATGGGGGACGAAGCGCGGACTCCGGTGCCGCCGATTCGCATCTGGGAATAGCCGTTCATCGACCTGAAGATGGCAATAGTGTCGCACATCCCGGCTTCGATGGCTCCCATTGCCAGGCCGACCAAAGCCTCGATACTGGAGCCGCCACCGGAGCAGTCCATGTAGAAATTGGGTCTAAGACCCAGGTCGTACATGATTGAGGTGGACGGAGTGGAGTCGCCACCGTGGTAGCTCAACATCCCGTCGACGTCTCCCGGATTCAACCCAGCGTCGTTCATGGCGTTGCGGATAGCCTCGGTGCCCATCGCCCGAGTGGTACGATTGGAGCCACGGCTGAACTCGGTTTCGCCCACCCCGGCGATGCAGTACTTGCCTCTTAAGCTAGTGTTCACATGCCCCCCTTTGTAAGGGATTTTTTAAGGCCGCCACAACTCTCCGGAAATGTCATTCCCCGGAGGACAACGTCGAGATTCTTCGCTTCGCTCCGAATTACAAACGACCGGATTGTTAGAGGGTATCGGGTTCGGAGAATACTAAAGCAGGTTCCACCGAGGGTTCTTGGCAGCTTCTTCTTTCATGTAGTCGACGATCCAGTCCCGGACTGCTTCCTCTACATAGATAGTGGGTCGGATCAACTCGGATTCATCAGCAATCAGGCCTTCTTTAATCGCAGTGGCTACCAAAGGCGAGCCGGGCAGGACCGGGCTGCCGATGCGCAGGTTGGCCATGGCCGGCTTGATGGAACGCAAGAATGCCAGTTTGTCCGCCACCGTCTGCTCGGTTTCCCCGACCTCGCCGAAGCTCTGGGCGATGGTGTAGTGGAGGTCTCCCTCTTCGCACATGGCGCATACCTCGCGTAGAGGTTCCAGCTTTTCGCCAAGAGTCTCACCGTCGTGCAAGTCGCCTCGGAGGGCTCCCATGATTACCAAAGCGCACCCGGCTTGCTTCATAAGGCTGACTACCTCCGCATCGCAACTGAAGGGAGCCATGCAGGTATTCCAGTTCAACTTGAGGTCCGCCTCCAGAAAAGCATGACACAGGGCCTTGGCATGATTAAGAGGGATGTTGAATCCGTTGTCGATGAAGAATACTTTGCGCAGCCCGTACTTCTCCTCCATCTCTTTAACTTCGCTTAGCACGTCATCGATGGGCCGGATGACCCGCCAATCGGGTTCTTTAACTTCGCCGTTGGAATCCGGCTTTGGATAGGAGAAGTCGCCCAGCTTGGTCAACACGCCGATCCCGAACCCCGCCTTGGTGTACTTCTCCATGTCCAGGTCTTCAAACCTCGGTGGCTTGGCGAACCCGGATCTAGCGCGAACGCCGTTGAATACCACTTCGCCGTTCTCCCGGTACACCAGGCCGGACAGATGCTCGTATGGGTTGTTGGAGTCAAGCAGATCGGCCAACTCCGCAAAGGTCTCCCCACCATCCCCAGCGATTCCCAGATCGGGCCCCATATAAGAGAAGCACTCTTTGGGCAGGAAGTTGAAAGCTGGACCGCCAACGACAATCTTGGCCGACGACAGGCTGCGGACCTTGTCGATAACTTCTTTGGAGGTCGGCAACGCCCATTGGGGGTCGATGTAGCTGTGATTGCCTAGATTCCGGATGGATATGCCCACCATCTCCGGTTGAAATTCCTTGACCGTATCTTCAACATCGGCCAGATAATCGTCGGAGAACATCAGGTCGAGGACCTTCAAGCTGTGCCGGTTCTGGTCCAGATGGCCGGCCACGTAGGCCAAACCGATGGGCAGAGGCCGGGCATCCATGCGGCTCATAAGCCGGTGGTGGCGATTTGTCGCGATTAATAAGACTCTCATTCTTCTCTCGGCCGGGGATAGAATCAGGCAAATCGATAGTATCGCGCCTGGATTATCGTCCGTATTATCTTCTAATGGTAATTGTTTGACAATCGGATGGACATCTTCCCGAGGAGAGTGAGTTCGCTGGATTGGAGACGACCTCCCCTGTATACCCTCCTTCGTAAGGTGGGACTTTCGAACGCTGATAGCAAGTTGTTGACAGGGGGAAGAGGCGGTACTACACTCGCAACGACCCGTGGTCACCCGGTTTTAGACTGGCATACGCCCAAATTAGCCGGGACAACATTCTTCACGCACATCTGCTAGGAGGCCTCCAAAATGAGCCTGCCTCGTCCGTTAGAGGGAATCCGAGTGGTGGACTTCACCTGGGTAAGGGCCGGTCCTTGGGCCGCCCGTTGGCTGGGCACATTTGGGGCCGAAGTTATCAAGGTAGAGTGGCCGGATAATCTGGACATCCTGCGCCAGAACCGGTTCACCATCCCCAAGGGCGTGGAACCCGGACCCAACTCCACCGGCCAGTTCGCCGACACCAACGCCAACAAACGGGGAATCACCCTCAACGTCCGGACTCCTAAAGGGCTTGAGATTATCAAGGAACTGATCGCGGTTTCCGACGTTGTCATCGAAAATTTTAGTTCTCGGATAATGCAGCGCTTCGGCCTTGGTTACGACGTGCTGAAAACCATCAAACCCGACATCGTTTACGTCTCCATGGCCGGCTTTGGACAGACGGGACGGCATCATTATTACGGCACCATGGGCCCGGCTGCCCAGGCCTTGTCCGGCCTGACCTTCCTTTCCGGGCTGCCCGGCGCGCCTCCGGCAGGTTGGGGCTGGTCTTATCTGGACGACACCGGCGGTATGTACGGAGCCATGTGCGCTCTGACCGCCCTGCGCCACCGCAACGCCACCGGACAGGGTCAGCACGTCGATCTGTCCCAGATGATTACCGGTATCACTTTGACAGGTCCAGCCTTCTTGGACAAGACCGTGAACGGTCGCCAGGCTCGCCGAGAAGGGTATCCCCCCGGCAATCGCACCACTTGGCCCGGCGCGCCCGTCACCAACAACTACCGGGGTCCCACGGTGGCTCCGCACAACGGATACCGCACCAAGGGCGGCGGCTACAACGACTGGTGTATCATTGCCTGCTTCTCCGACCAAGAGTGGAAGAACCTGGTCAACCTGATGGGCTCACCCGCCTGGGCCGTAGACGCCCGCTTCGACACGTTAACCGGACGTCTCGAACACCAAGAAGAGATAGACCAAGGCGTAGAAACCTGGACCCAAACCCTGGACAAGTACGAATTGGCGGACAAGTGCCAAGCCGCCGGGGTAAGGGGCATGCCGGTGCAAAGCTCCGAGGACCGGGTGGAGCACGATCCCCAGTTAAGAGACCGTGGGATGTATACCGAAATGGACCACCCCATGTTGGGTCGCTGGAAATTCCAGAACGCCCCCTTCAAACTTTCCGGCTCACCGCCGGAGATGCACCGTCCCCCGCCGATGATTGGGCAGCACAACCGTGAAATTATGGAAGACCTGCTGGGTCTCGGGCATCAAGACCTTGAAGATGGCTATAAAGATGGCACTTTTTGGCCTGAAGAGATGCCGATGTATCCCTACGTTCAGGAGGCATTGAAATGACCAACGATGCCCACCCTGGACCACTGTCGGGGCTTAGAGTCTTGGAACTGTCCGACGAAAAAGGCCAATTCTGCGGCAAACTGATGGGCGACTTGGGTGCCGACGTCATAAAGATCGAGCCTCCCGGCGGGCAGAACACCCGCTCGGTGGGTCCTTTTTACAAAGACATTCCCCATCCGGAGCGTAGCCTGTCCTTCTGGCACTATAACACCTCCAAACGGGGCATCACCCTAAATCTGGAATCGACGGAAGGCCGAGATTTGTTGCTCCGCCTTTCGGCATCCGCGGACATCGTCCTAGAAACCTTCCCTCCCGGCTACCTGCCTTCGCTGGGGCTGGGTTATAAAGACCTGGCAGCAGATAATCCCGGGCTAGTGATGTGTTCATTGACACCTTTCGGACAGACAGGACCGTGGCGCGACTATCTAACTTGTGACTTGGCCCACCTTGCGGCCGGCGGCCAGATGGCATCGTCGGGCTATGACTCGGACGATGTCGCCGACGCGCCACCCATCGCTCCCGGCGGCGGCAATGCCTGGCACATAGGTGGCCATTACGCCTACATGGGTATCATGGCCGCCCTCTTTTACCGGGATAACAGCGGCGAAGGCCAGTACATCGACGCCTCGATCCACGAAGCTTGCGCCCTAACCACCGAAGGGGCCATCGCCATTTATCTGTCCACCGGTGACGTGGTACAGCGGCACACTGGCCGCCACGCATCTCCCGACAATTCGGTCAAGATTCAACTACCGACCCAAGACGGCGGTTGGGTCAACGTCACCAGGTCCGGGTCGGCTTTGAACCCGGCCCGTTTGCGCCGATTGGCCGAATGGATGGACGAACACGGCCTGGCACAAGACTTATTAGACGAAAAATATCAGGACATGGCAACGGTCCAAGCGGACGCCGTGCATACCACCGACGTATTGGCGAACTTCATGGCCAACATGCCCCAAGAAGACCTCTGGCAAGGTGGTCAAGAAAGGGACTTCCCCTGGGGAGCGATCCGGACCATGGACGAGATCATGGGAGACCCCCACTTGGAAGACCGGGGCTTTTTCGTGGAAGTGGAACACCCAGAGCTAGGCCAAAGTTTCACCTATCCGGGAGCGGCGGCGATCTACAACGGTTCTCCCTGGAACATCTCCCGCCGCGCCCCGTTGATCGGCGAGCACAATCAAGAGATTCTCTGCGGTGAACTAGGACTCAATAACGGAGAACTAGTCCTATTAGCAGAATCCGGCGTGATCTAGAGAGCAATCAGAGACACCGTCTCGCCCCCCTTTCGTAAAGGG
>CAXEOX010000022.1:0-34776 GCA_963997925.1 uncultured bacterium | reverse complement strand
CAGATCAAAAGCCCCCGGTGTTATGCCGGGGGCTTTTCTATGAACCGGTTCCCAAAGGATGCGGGCAGTTACGCATCAAAGCCGAGGGTGCGCCCGACTGTATAAAGATAAGCATCAGCGACGACGGACCTGGCATAACCCCAGAGAACCTCGACGTGATTTTGGAGCCTTTTATTCCACCAAAGAAGTGGGTAATGTTACAGGTCTGGGGCTCAGCATATGCTATGGCATCGTCCGTCAACACGGCGGGGAACTGTGGGTGGAGAGCGAGCCCGGCAACGGGGCTACGTTCCACATTCGCATCCCTATCGTAGCCCAAGACGGTACCACGGGGGCAGAGACGCAGGGTACAGCAACAGTCCCCACGTTAACTAAACATCTTCTGGTGGTAGACGACGAACCAAACATCGGAAACCTGCTGGCAAGACCCCTGGAGACGCAACTCTTGACCGTTGACATGGCTGAAGGGGGCGTGGACGCTGTTCGCAGGTTAGCTTCGATGAACTATGACTGCATATTGCTAGACTTGAAGATGCCGGGGATGAGTGGCAAGGAACTCTTCCACCAGATCGAAGCTTCAGACCAAAAGGCGGCCGAGAAAGTGATATTCATCACCGGTGACACCAGTGATGAGAATACCCATGAGTTCATCACAGGGTTGAACAATCCAGTGGTTCTAAAACCATTCCAACTGGATGACATTTGCCGACAAGTGCAACAAATGTTGGAGGCCGATTAATAGGACCGGGCCAAGCTTCGGCCCGTCGGCCTCTCTCGACGACGCTGCCTTTTCACTTTCAAGGGCTAACCGTTCTTGATTCCTGCCTGGGTAGATCCACCGGCAGCCCGGCGGCCCTCACGCCAACCACTTGTCGAACCATCCCAACGTCCGGGACAGATACTCTGCCCGCATCTTGGGGTGTCCGACTCGGAGGAAGAGGTGGGAACAGTCAGGAAACCGCACAAATTCCACCTCTTTCCCCAACCTCTTCAACACCGTGAAATACTCCTCGCTCTGGCTTATGGGACACCGGTTATCGGCTTCCCCGTGCAATAGAAGCACCGGCGTCGATACATCCTTCGCGTAGGTGATGGGTGAGTGCTTAATCAACTCATCCGCTGCGTCGAACAGCGACCCTCCCCACTGCACCTCGCCAAAACTGATCCCAATGTCGGAAGTCCCGTACATGCTGTACAAGTCAGTGCAGGGAGCGCCCACCACCGCCGCTCGGAACCGGTCATCATGGCCCACGGTCCAACTGGTCATGAAGCCACCGTAGCTGTAGCCGTGGATGCCCAACCGGTCGCTATCAACGTAGGGTCTTTCGCTCACCAGATCGACGGCAGCCATCAGGTCCAAATAATCTTCGCCGCCCCAGTCCTTCAGCACCGCTTTCATGAAGTCGTCGCCATAGGTGGAAGAGCCTCTGGGGTTCACCGCCAGCACCAGATACCCCGCCGTTGCCAAAACCTGTTGTATCGCATTGAAGGAATCGTAGAACGCTCCGTTGGGCCCGCCGTGGACATCCAGCAGCAAAGGGTAATTCCGGGTTGTCTGAAAATCCGGCGGAAACCATAGCCGGCACTCTATCCCGAACCCGGCTCTCTCGAAGCTAAACTTCTCCATCGTTGCCGGTGGATGCTCGTCCAAGTACTCCCGGTTAACGCCGGTCAGCTTGCCGCCTGCTCCCGACGCGATATTTATCTGGAACAAATCGCCAGGAGAGCCCGGACTCGCCGATAGGATCACTCCTTGGCTGGTCTGCCGGTCCAGAGTCAGCGCTGTAGTCTGGCAACCGCCCCCCGCCACCGTGCGGACCTGTCCTCCGTCAGCCGGGACCTCATACAGAAACGACTCCCCCTGCGCGTCCCCCAGGAACAGGATGCGGTCATCCCCAGTCCAAGACAACTCCGGAGGTTGGTTGATGGACGGGAATCCCAGGTAGGGCTTCATAGAGTCGTCAGTCAGGCGTTGCGGAACTTTACCCGGCTCCACTACGTACAACCATGCTTGCCAGGCGACCAGCCCGTCTGGGTCCTCTGTAGCTAAAACCGCCATCCGTTTCCCGTCAGGCGACCAAGTAAGCGCGCCCACCCCGGACAGCCCCTGGGACCGCATCTCCGCCTCTCCACCACCGGCGGGCACGACATACAGTTCGGTCAACGAGAAAAAATCTCGATCATCCCGCCGCCCAGACAGAAATGCGATGCTCTCTCCATCGGGAGACCATTCCGCTGACTGATCGTCCCAGTCGCCGTCAGTGATTTGCCGAGAGTTTTCACCGTCGGCATCGACCACGAACAGGTGGTGGTGGGCGTCTCCCCGCCACCCCAAAGTATCGTATCGATATCGTATTCGGCTCACAACCCTGGTTCTTGGGATAGAGTCGTCCTTCTCGTCCGGGACTGACTCTTCCGGTTCGACATCGGCGCGAAAAACCAGACGCTGACCGTCGGGCGACCAGGAATACTCGGTAACTCCTCCCGGAGCGTTGGTCAAAGCCCGCGCCTCTCCCCCTCCGACTTCCATCCGCCAGACCTGCTTCTTGCCCGAATCGTCGGGCCTGAGAAAGGCCAGAACCCGGCCATCGGGCGAGAACTTGGGCAAGCTGTCCTTATTCCCTTGCGTAAACTCGGACGCTTCCCCTCCGGGCATACCCAACATCATGATTCGAGACCGGCTCTCAAAACCGTCACTCTGATCTATCCAGGACTGGGCATACGCCAACCGAGTCCCATCAGGAGACAGCGCCGGATCCCCCACACCCCGCAACTTGTAGACGATGTCCGGTGAAATGGGACTACTCATAGAGTCTCCTTAGGTAAGTAGATAATTACAAGGAAAGGAAGCATAGAAGTCCGTCAGCGGCCAACAAGCACACTCTAGAACAAAGGGCGCATTTTCAGGACATAATGCCGATACAAGTTCACAGAGAGCCCCACTTTCGTAAAGGGGGTTGGGGGGATTCCCCCGGCCCCCTACGCAGCCGCTATCCGCTCCCGCAGCAAAGGCAAAACCTGGTCAGCCACCCGGTGGCACTCTTCCACGTGGGGGAAACCCGAAAGGATGAACTCGTCCATGCCCAGTTCCCAATAGGGCAGCAACTCATCCGCTACTTGCTCCGGAGTGCCCACGATGGCAGAACCGCAGTTAACCCGTACCTCTGACAACCCGTTCCACAGGTGCCTGCCCAGCCGGTGGTCCGGCGCTTCCTGTGCCTGGGCGCGAGCTCCCACCATCTGAGTTCCTTCGATCGCGGACCTGCGCTGGGCTTTCACGTCTGGGTCGGCATGGTCGATAAGCTCATTGGCGGCGGCCCAGGCTTCTTCCTCGGTATCCCGCACCACCAAGTGGGTGCGCAGACCGAACACCGGCGTGCGCTTCGATTCTTCATATTGTTTACGCAGTCCATCCAAGCGTCCTTTGGTGTCTTCCAGCGGCTCTATCCAGCTCAGGTGCACGTCCGCCTGTCTGCCTGACATCGCCATTGCTCGCGGTGAAACACCACCCAGGTAAAAGAGTGGGGAGTTCTTCCCCGGTTCCGGCGCGCAATAGGCGTCCTCCAGCCGGTAGAACTCTCCCTTGTAAGTCACCGGGCCGGAATGTTGCCACAGCTTGCGGCAGGCATCGATAAACTCCTCTGCCCTCTCGTAGCGGGTCTCGTGGGAACTGACCTCGCCAACTCTCTCAAAGTCGTGCTGGATCCCTCCGGGCACGATATTAACGTCTATGCGTCCGTTTGATATCTGATGCAGAGCCGCAGCCATCTGGGCAAATAACCCCAGTGAGACGAAGCCGGGCCGCACCGCTATCAGGAACCTGATTTTCTTGGTTACAGCAGCCAACGCTGTCGCCGTGGTCCAAGTCTCTGCCAACGGAGCGTCCTCTGAGAACAAGCCATTGGCGAAGCGGGTGGGAATCAGCAGAGAATAAAACCCCCGTTCTTCCGCCGTCTCCACAACCTTACGCAGATAATCGAAGGTCGGAGGACGCTCGGCTCGCTTGGTCCCGGCTCTTGCGCCGTCTCCGTCGATGGGCACGAACCAGGAAAACTTGGGTTCTGGACGCGGACTATGCTTTTCCACAGGTCGCCTCGCTGAGAAGTTATTAGATTTTCCGGTGAATTACAGATGGCTTGGGCGTGGCAACATCCTACGATTGCCGGTTCCACGGGTCAAGTAGAGTGGCTAAAGCCCCCGGCAGGTTACCCGTTAACCCTGCAGATCTTTCGCTTCAGCTTCTCGCGCGGCGGCCTCGGCCGCGGACTGTTCCTCTTCCTTTTGGTACCACAGAATCATCACGACCCCTGCGGCCAATATGCTCATCATATCTCCCGGCACCCATAGCATCAGCCCCCCCATTACCTGATCGTTCATTATCGACACGCCGAAGAGCTGTCCCGCCTCCACGTACGCTGAGTAAAGAGGAGCATCGGCGAAAACCAAAGCTACTCCCAGCATTGTATTGGGAATCACTAACAATCCCAGGTACAGCACCCGCAGGCCGTAGTGCAACCGGGAGCGGTGGGGTTTGGGATCAATCACCAGCCAGAAGAACAGGAACCCGGAGAACATCATGGTAGCGTGCATGAACTCATGCACAAAACTGTGGCGCAATGCCAAGTTCATATTGACGGGCACTTGCCAGAGGTAGAGGACGATCAGGAAAATCAGAGTGGCCACCACCGGGTTGGTCAAGCGGTCATAGGCGCTTCGGACCAGAGGGTTGCTCACGACTGGCCGTACGACTCCCAACAAGGCCCAGGGCGGCAATCCCCGCAACATCGGCGTCAAAGGCGCCCCTCCCAGAATCAACAACGGGGCGACCATGCGAATCAGGATGTGCTGTATCTGATGGAAAGAAAACATGTGCTCGGCGATAGCGTCGATGGGCGATTGCAGAGCGATGAATATAACGACCAGACCGGAGAAGAAAGAGATTTTTTGCCATCGGCCGACCGGGTGGGTTGGACGCTGCCACCGCGACAATCCGGTCAGATACAGATATGCGGCCAGAATCAACCCGAAGCTGGGGATGGGGTTGGTGTTCCATGCCGTCAGCGCATTCTGACCGGCAGCTAACCCGTCGTGAGCGTGAGCCAGGGACGCTCCGGCTAGGTAGTGGAAACCGGCGGCCAATACCAGCCCGGCCACCAACGATCGGCTGGAAAAGGAGGTAGCCTTCACGATCCAGCCTCGGCCGGACCGGAATCGGAATCCCGGTTGGAATCCCTCGGAGAATCCTGGGCCAATGCCCTCTGCCGCAAGGCTTTCCGTGAGCTCCACCACAGATAAGTGGCCCCAAGACCTAAGATCAAGAAGACCCCGATAAAGACGAAGCTTCCCGTGGAATAGCTACGAAGAATCGGGATCTCCACGGGCAATACTTCCACCTCTACTCTGCCCAACCGTCCATCGACCTCAACCCAAATCCTCCAGATGCCGGGAGATTTCAGACTGAATCGTGCCTGATAGTGCTCCGGAGAAACGGGGGAATTCAGGGCTTGTGCGGACCCCTTCTCATCGCTTGTTTCGTGCTCCCTTCTCACGATTACTCGAGCATCGTCAACCACTTCACCGGTGGCGGCATCTCGGAGTGTTACAACGACCTTGACTAAGCCCACGGAAAGATTGGAGGTGGACTCTTCCACACTGATATCGTATCCACTGGCGGTCGTCTGAAAATGGAGTGCGCCGTTCTCTTGCGCACGGGCCGTAGATGGCTCCACCACTAGGGTAGCCACCAACAGCGCGCCCATGACTGCCATAGCTATCCAATGCCGCGCCGTCATCAGCCTCTCCCATTCATTACGAGCCAAACTCCGCTTGAAACCCTATCACAAGCACCGCTCAACCTCAGCATATTCGCCTTGATGATATCGTCAGTCTCTGTTCCATTGTCTCTGTTCTGTAGTCTCCGGTCCATCATCCCGGATGCGCGATGTGGTGGTCTTCCACGCAACCGTCTTCCGAATCCTCCAGTTGTATGGTCACGTGTGAGATGCCAAACTCCTGGGACGCGATGTTTCGCAGGCGTTCTAGAACCTGCCCTGGACTGCTCAGGATAGCCATGTCAGCGGTTACATGGGCGCTCAGGGCGTCGTACCCGGTAGTTATCGACCATGCGTGGATGTCATGCACCCCGGTGATTCCATCAAGTTGCTCTAAACGTTGACACAAACCGTGCAGATCCAGATGCGTCGGCGTGCCTTCCATCAACACGTGAAGCACCTTCCACAGCAACCTGGCGGAGCTGATAACAATCAGCAGGCCGATGATACCGCCAAAGATTGGGTCGCCCAGCACCCATCCGGTGGTTAGAATCAGCAAGCCCGCGCCGATTACTGCTATCGAGCCGAGAACGTCGGAGATGACGTGTAAGAACGCCCCCTCCACATTTAGGCTTTCCTTGGCGGAGCGGTGCAGGACCGCGGCCGCAGCCAGGTTAACCAGCAAGCCGATTCCGCCAACCACCAGCATGAGACTACCGTTAACCGAGGGAGGGTCTAGAAAGCGATGGTAGGCCTCGAAAAATATCAGCCCGGCAATCAGCCACAGACCCAAAGCGTTGGCCAAAGCGGCAAGAACCTCGGTGCGGTGAAGACCGAAAGTCCGCTCGATGGAAGCCGGTCTACCGGCGACCCACATGGCTAGAAGAGCCAACCCGATGGCCCCGGCATCGGTGACCATATGCCCGGCATCGGCCAGCAGAGACAGGCTGTTGGCCATGATTCCGCCAACCAACTCCACCACCATGTAGCCAGCCGTCAATCCCAGGGCAATAGCCAGGTTCCGGCGGCTAGCCTCCCTGGTATGGCTGTGGCCGTGGTGGTTCGATGCAGCGGCGGTCACCCAACTGCCTCCAAGAATGCGCAGCAATATACCTTTTTGCGACTTATACCGACGACGTGAAGCCCTCCTCGCCAGAGGCGGTGCCGGAAGCCCGGAATCTCACTGTCCTCAATACCTCCAGGGTACACCACTCAGGCTCACCCGGCCCCACGATACATCCTAGAGTTCGAAGGTCTTTCTCCAGATCCCCGGCGATCCGGGAGCGTGGGTCATCATTGGACGGATGCGTGCCGTGCTGGGATCGGCGTCTCTCTGGGCTTCCCATTCCGGCGTAGAGGACACATTTTCATGCTCAAATTCGTAGACTACAGCGTATGAGGGCGATCCCCGAGTAGCCTTCCAACGCCGCCCCCGAACAACGCCGGGCACCTTCTCGTAGTTGGGCACGTAGATCCCGCTATACCAGCGGTTCCATTCCTCTTCGTTCTCGGGGCCGATGTCCATGCGCCCGATCTGCAACGCATTGGCCATGCCACTGCCAGCGATACCAGGAGTGAGGGCGGTGGGATGAATCATCTCATACGTGTTGCTGATGACGTTCGTTCCGATGATGCTGGGTGACACCCGTGCGCCCCATTCGGTGCGAGGCCGGTTCTTGAAAGCCTCGCTATTAACAACGTCCGCGCTTTCCAACTCGTAGCACGCCAGATGCTTGGGGCCGCTGCTAACCGCTTCATAACGGGCCGCGCTCAATACTCCGGGCACCGACAGCAATTCCTGCAGATGCTCTTCTTGATACCAATGGTTGAAATCGTCTTCCTTGTCCGCCGGGATATCCGCCCAGACCATCATCAGCCCGGTTCCCTTCTTGTCGGCCATGACACCCTCCTAAATCGCTCGTACTGAGACAGGAAATTAATCGCTGATATCCCGCCGTCCGCTCCCGTTCGGCGAGTACACCAGGCTCCGGGCCATTATAGCACCAGGCTTCTCTTTTCCACCCTTCCCCGGACCTATCCAACAGCCTGCCCAGTCCGAAATAAAGCCCGATTCCTCGTTAGACATCCAGGCGTGGTGTCTTCGGACTTTTGCCCCCTATTTCCATGCCTAGTTATGGTACAATTCTTGGAACCCGAACACGGGACCCAATCGACCTTTAATCCGCTTAGTGAGGTGGTTGCCATGGCCTCGAACATCGTTCTTTCGAACTCCGAATACAAAGTAGTAGGCACTCGGCCCATCAGGCATGACGGTACCGACAAAGTGACCGGGCGCGCCAAGTACGGAGGGGATTTTTCGGCGTCCGATCTGCTCCACGGTAAGGTCCTGCGTAGTCCCCACGCCCACGCAAATATTAAATCTATCGACATCAGCAAGGCCTTGGCCTACCCCGGAGTTAAAGCCATAATCACCGGGCAGGACATGCCGGTAACCAAGATGGACTCGCCGGGAAGGACCGCCAGGTTCGCCAGCGACAACGTTATGGCTCGGAGCAAGGCTCTCTATAAAGGTCATCCCGTGGCCGCCATTGCCGCCATAAGCACCCACGTTGCCGACTCTGCGGCAGCGTTAATCACCGTAGAATACGAAGTGCTTCCCCAGTTCATGACTGTTCAAGAGGCAATGAAAGAGGGAGCAAAGCCGGTCCACGAAGACGTTACTACGACAGAACTTGGTGAGCGAACCGACAAGGTCAGTAACGTCGCTTCCCACATGAGATTCGAGCAGGGCGACATTGAAGCGGGATTCGCCAAAGCCGACGTCATCGTCGAGCATGAGTTCAACACGGCGACCGTGCATCAGGGTTACATCGAACCCCAGAACGCCTCGGCCCTTTGGAACGCCGACGGCAACATCACGATATGGACCAGCACCCAGGGGGCCTTCACCGCCCGGGATGCCATCGCCGGAATCCTTGACGTTCCAGTCTCAAAAATCAAAGTAGTGCCCATGGAGATTGGCGGCGGCTTCGGCGGTAAGATTCCCGTATACCTGGAGCCTCTAGCGGCCCTCCTTTCTCAGAAAACCGGCCAGCCGGTAAAGATGATTATGGCTCGGGACGAAGTGTTCCAGTGCACCGGACCCACCTCCGGGACCAACATCAAGGTTAAGATTGGGGCTACCAAAGACGGGAAACTCGTCGCTGCCGACGCCTATCTGGCTTATGAAGCAGGGGCCTACCCTGGGGCTATGGTGGGTGCGGCCGCCCAGTGCATATTCGCTCCCTATGACATTGAAAACATGAAGGTTGACGGCTACGACGTGGTGGTAAACAAGCCTAAGACCGCCGCCTACCGGGCCCCGGCAGCGCCCAACGCCGCCTTCGCCGGAGAAGCAGTCATAGATGAGATTGCTCAGAAACTGGGGATGGACCCCATCGAGTTTCGCCTGCTCAACGCCTCCAAAGAAGGCACCAGACGAGTGGACGGGCCGATATTCCCCAAGGTCGGGAATATTGAATGCCTTGAAGCCGCCCGGAATTCCGACCAATACAAGAGCAAATTGGAAGGACCGCATAGGGGCCGGGGAATAGCATCCGGTTTCTGGTTCAATATCGGCCTCCAGTCCAGTTGCTCCATCGGAGTGAACGACGACGGAACCATCACCCTGGTGGAAGGTTCCACCGACATCGGCGGCAGCCGGGCATCCATCGCCATGCAGGCCGCTGAAGTCTTGGGCATCGCCGCCGAAGACGTACACCCTTCTGTCGGTGACACTGACTCCGTCGGCTACACCTTCCTGACCGGAGGAAGCCGCACGACCTTCGCCACCGGTTGGGCTGCCCACGATTGCGCCCAGGATGTCGTACAAAAGATGATTGAGCGGGCCGCGACCATCTGGGACATCTCCATAGAAAACGTAGAGTTCGCCGACGGAGAATTCCAGCACAAGTCGGACCCCGCCCTAAAGATGACCTTCAAAGAGTTGGCCGGTAAGCTGAACGGCAGCGGCGGGCCCATCTCCAGCCAGGTCAGCGTGGACCCCAAGGGAGCCGGCGGCGCCTTCAGCACCCACATCGTGGATGTGGAGGTGGACCCGGAGACCGGAAAGGTAACTATCCTCGACTACACCGCCATCCAAGACGCTGGCAAGGCCATCCACCCCAGCTACGTGGAAGGGCAGATGCAAGGCGCAGTGGTCCAAGGCATCGGCTGGGCGTTGAACGAAGAGTACTACTTCAATCAAGACGGGCAGATGGCCAACTCCAGCTTCCTGGACTACCGGATGCCCACCAGCCTAGACCTGCCCATGATTAGCACCATAATCGTCGAAGTTGCCAACCCGGGCCATCCCTACGGAGTCCGGGGCGTGGGTGAGGTACCAATCGTGCCTCCCATGGCCGCCATCGCCAACGCCATCCACAACGCCATCGGCATTCGGATGAACCAACTGCCCATGTCCCCCGGCGTGATTCTAGAAGCGCTCTGGGAAAAGGACGGACAGCAAGCGGCTGACTAAACTCTCGCGAATCAAAGGCCGGGTGCCCATCAGATGGACCCGGCCTTTTTGTGTTCAAAAGTAAACTTTATGGAGGGAAACCGAAATGGCTAGAGTCCCATTCGCCACGAGAGAAACCATGACCCCCGAGGGCCAAAAAGTCTGGGATGAGATCGAAACCAGCCGAGGCGGCGTCGCCAGAAACTACGCTGCCCTGCTGAACAACCCTGAGGCCTCCAACGCTTTAGCCGGCTTGGGCGGCTACGCCCGGTACGTCACCCCCCTCGACCCGCGAGTCAAAACCCTGGCCATCCTCACCTCCGCCCGGGAAGCCCACGGCCACTACGTTTGGACCGTGAACCAGCGGGGCGCCAAAGAGGTGGGCATCAGCGACGACATAATCAGTGCGATCCATGAGTTCCGAGCGCCCGTAGGCTTGGACGCTAAAGATGCCGTCGTAGTTCAGTTCGTCTTGGAAATCTTGCGCCAGCACCGGGTCTCCGACGCAACATTCGAAGCTCTACGCTCCCAGGTAGGCGACGCCGGGATAGTGGACGTCCTAGTAGTCTCCGGCTACTACCACACCCTAGCCCACGCCCTCCAAGCCCTCGAAGTAGACCTACCCGAAGGAACCCCAACAGCCCTAAGCTACCAAACAGGCAAAGCCCCCGGAGCTTAGGCTTGCTTCAATAACTCCAAATGTCCCTTCCCCCTTGGTGGGGGAAGGTTAGAGCCTGCCCTGAGCGCAGCCGAAGGGATGGGGGTGAAGTGCACCGCAGTAACACGTTCCGGTTACACCCCTAACCGACTCGCAACGAACTCCTCAGAGACAAAAAGGAGCGGCCGGTCTCGATAAATCGAGAGGGGTCGCTGAAGGAGCGGCCCACAGCCGGTCGCTGAAGGTTAAATACTAATACCTCCAGCCCTACAGGTCAACGATGGAACAACCCACAACAAGCTCAGATCGCCTCATTCTCAGACCTTTCACCCTCGCCGACGCTCCAGACGTCCATCGTCTAGTGGGGGACTGGGACATCGCTTCAGCTACGCTCTATATTCCCCACCCCTACGAATACTGGATGGCCGAGGAGTGGATCGGCGCTCGTCAGGGACAGTTCGAAAGTGGTAAACAGGGCAACTTCGCCATCACTTTGAGATCGAACGGGACCCTAGTGGGCGGGATCTCCATGGACATAAATCGGACCGATGAACATGGGGAACTCGGATACTACATCGGAAAGCCTTATTGGAACAATGGTTATGCCACCGAAGCCACTCAGGCAGTCATCAAGTACAGTTTTGAGGTGCTTGGCCTGCGGCGCGTATTCGCCGCGCATTTCGCCCGTAACCCGGCGTCAGGGCGGGTGATGCAAAAAGCTGGAATGTCCTATGAGGGTTGCTTGCGGCAACACGTCAAGAAATGGGATGCGTTCGAAGACATGATGTACTACGGAATCGTCCGCGAAGACTAGCCATCCCGGACCCATCTCACAAGATAGAGTTACGCCGATTCCCCCGGATTAGTACGGCGGCCCATCAGAAACACCCCAGCCGCCACCACCGCTATGGCCGCCCCCATCCAGAACACATCCCGGTAGGCCAGCACGAACGCCCTAGCCTCGTTGTCCGCCGACCCCAGTCCGTTGGCTCCTAATACGCCCAGATGGTAGCCGTTGCTCAATTCGAATAGACCGCCGGTCACCGCCACCGAGAGCACGGTGCCCAAGGATTGAGCAAGGGCAACAGCGGCCCCAGCCGTGCCAAACCGTTTGGCCGGTACGCTGCTCATCATCAATGTGAACGCCGACGCCTGGAACAACCCGGTTCCAACACCGACCAGGGCGATTCGCAAGGCTACTTGCTCCAATCCGGATTCTTCGTCCAAGAACCCCATCAGCAGCAACCCTACCGAAAGAGCGGTCAGCCCGATGGTGCCCATGGCGGTGGTCCCTACCCGGTCGCACAGCCAACCGCCGGTGGAGGAGAAGCCGGTATTCGCCGCCGCCATCACCGCCATCATCACTCCCAAAGTAAATGGGCCGTATCCCAAATTATTCCCAACGTAAAAGGGGAATATGAACCATATAACAAAGGCTCCAAAATGGGCCATAAACATCGTCACGCTGGATATCACGACCCCTCTTACCCGGAACATCTGGAAAGGGAGAACCGGCCAGGCGGCTCGTCTCTCACTCCACCAGAACGCCGCCAAGAACAGAGGAGCGAACGTTAACAGCCCCATCACCACCAGAGAAGTCCAGCCGATCGACCGCCCCAGCCTCAATCCAACCATCAGGCAAAGCATCGCGCCAAACAGGGTTACGGCCCCCAAAACATCGAAAGACGGTCCTGGTTCATTACGCCGGTTTCTTCTCAGCCACACGAAGCCCAGGAACAATGCCAACAACGCAAAGGGAACCCGCCCTAGGAAAACTACCTGCCAGCCCAACCATCCCGCTAGCAGTCCCGCTCCGATGGTGCCCGCCAGCATCCCCAGAGCCTGACTCCCAGTGGTCATCCCCATGCTTAGTCCCCTCCGGGATGGAGGAAACAGTCCGGCAGCGATAGCTGGCGACGCAGCGAACAAACATCCCGTGCCCAGGGCCTGCAGCACGCGAAATCCCACCGCGATGCCAAACGTCGGCGACAGGGCTATACAAACCATGGCAACCAGGTAAGTCGCTGCGCCGAATACGTAAACTCGGCGCAAACCGAACCGGTCGGCAAAGCTGCCCGCTCCCAATCCCAATCCAGCCCGCGTCGCGATGAAAACGATGATGAACCATTGGACGGTTTGGTAGTCGGTGTGGAAATCCTCTGTGATTAAGGGGAGAGCAACGTTTACCGAGATGTCCAGGGCTGCGAGAAACATCCCCAGACCGGCAGCCACAGCCGTCATCCGGCTGGCCCATGAGTTCCAGTCAGCGGATGCTCCGGGTCCTGTAGGCCGGGCGGATTCAGTCGACATGGTTACCGATTGTACGCCCTGTAGATCGATCTGGGGAGGTAGGCGTGGCCCGGATTGGTAGAGAGGCCGGAATAGATACAACCGGTGAGGTCAGGAGGGAACAACTAAAGAATAACCCAAGACCGTGGGGTCAGACCATGAAGACCGGGTTAGAGTCGGTATTTATGCGGTTTTCGTCTTTGAGGCCTTTGCGAAGGTATTTGGGTAAGGAGAACATATTCCGGTGGGTTTCCCCATCGTAGAACCCCAGCTCTTTGTTGACTCTCTCCGCGACCCGCTCATCCACTTGGTCATTGGAGAGGTCAACTATCGGAGAGTCCGAGGCCAGAATCATCCCCCACATCGTTTGGAAAGCAGGCACATGAACGTGGGAGGGGAGTACGTGGTCAAAAACACGGCCCAGAGTTTTGTAGATGGTCGTGTAACATTCATCAAAGCTAAGCAGACCGGCCGGTCCGGACTGAGTAACCATGATGCCTCCGGGGTTCAACCGAGACTTCACGATCTGGTAGTACTCTTCAGTGTAAAGCTGATAAGCCGTCCCGCCTTCCAGTGGGTCGACCAAGTCCATAATCATTACATCGAAGCTTTCCTGCGTATTCTGCAAGAACGCTCTGGCATCCTCGTGCCGAAGATCAACACGCGGGTCGTCGAAGCTGCCTTGATGGTGGTTCGGTAGGAACCGTCGGCAAAGGCCCACAACCTCCGGATCCAAGTCCAGCATCACCACCCGCTCTACCGAACGGTGCGACAGGGCTTCCCGCAACGTTCCCCCTTCGCCGCCGCCGCCTATAAAAACAGTGCGCGGCCCCGGATGAGCAGACATGGCGGGATGAACCAGAGCTTCGTGGTAGACGAATTCGTCTCGTTCGGTGGACTGGGTTTTGCCATCCAAAACAAGGCTAAGGCCGAAAGTCTCAGACTCAAGAACCTCGACCTGCTGATAGGCGGTATGTCCTGAATGAAGAACTTCCCGCACCTGAAGCATCACTGCCAGGTCCGGGAAAATCGTCTCGAAGTACCATTTTCCGGATAAGACCATAACCCTCGGCTTGCTAGGTTGCTACTGTCGTGGGAACCATACCCCGTTTAATCTCAGTTACGTCTGGGTCCTTGGATTCCAGTTTCTCAATGAGCAGATCCGCCGCTTTTCTCGGCACGAATGACGGACCGCAAGCAAAGATGTCCGCTGCCGCATATCCATATTCGGGCCAAGTGTGGATGGAGATGTGTGACTCAGCGATGGCCAGGATCCCGGTAACGCCTTGAGGACTGAAGCGGTGGAACGATTCGCCGACGACATGGGCGCCGACTTCGTTAGCTGTCTGTTGCATCGCCTCTCGGATGTAGTCGAGGTCGTTCAGTAGAACGGGATTACAGTCTTTGAGTTCCAGCAAGAGATGAAGTCCTAGTACATTCAATCACCTGCCCTCCTATCTTGGTATAGCCTATTTTTGGCAACAGCTAATTCTATATGCAACCCAGGCTGTAATCAATACCCGTTCCTATTGACTGGCAGGCAAAGAGGTTCACGGCAGCTTCTCAGAGCTAGCCACTTTCTCATCCTCAATATCACCCGCTTCGGGTGATTGCCGATTCTTCCCAACGGCGCACAATATAACTAGGCGCCCCTGGCATGTCCCCGTGCCACGGCCTTGGGCAGCCTTTGGCAGGAGGCTCACTCTCATGCGGGTCAAGTTGCGCCTGAGGTCAGGCGTGGGACAGTTGCGTATCAGCCATTCGCATTCCCCTTATCAGGGAACGCGGGGCTTCACCTTGGTCGAACTGCTGGCGGTTATGGCCATCATTGGAATATTGTCCGGAATGGTGGCCGGGGCCGTTACGGGTCTGGGCACCACCGGCATCAACGCCCAAATCATCAGCGACACCAAGACCATGGAAACGGCCGCCGACCGCTTCTTGAACGATTCATTCCCTGCGGTATACCCGGTAGAGACGCTACCCGAAGGCGAAGACGACCTGGGAGTGCGCAGGATAGATTTCGATGCCCGGTTGCCCCAAGACCCCAGCAAGACCTTCACGCCAGACTTCCTTAAGGACATACCCGATTCGGCGTCTCTGGTCAGCTACCGAATCGAGTTGACCACGGGCAGAATATTTCCCGCCGATGACGCCGCCGCTTTTGCTCCCCCGGCCAACAGCAGGCTGGATATCATCCTCAGCGACGAGACTCCGTCGGGTAACCCGGAAGCGTCTTTCAGATTAAGGATGCCGAAAAACCGGGCGGCGCTAGAAGTCCTGCAGATGCAGATTCCTGCCGGAGTGATATTCGGCGGCCAATCTCTGTCTGCCGGCGTGGTGGTGGGAAGCCTTGAGATTACCTTGGGCGTCGACAACCCCTGGAAATCCGGCCACGAGATTAGCGTGGATGCCGACGTGGTAGCTACCGGCCGGGCTCACGAATGGGAGATAGTACCGGACTATAGCTCGGCCACCAGCGACTCCGATGACAGTTCGGTTACGGGCGCTAAGGAAGGAGTGGCCACGCTCACCCATACCCTAGACATCCAAACCGCCAGCGTGGAATCTCCCGGAACGCTAACCCTGACGATGGACCGAGCCGGTATCACAAGCGCCCACAACGAGTCCGGTGAAACATGGGACTTGAAGATTTTCGCTACCAGCGAGTCCGGTGGGGATGCCCTAATCACCAATCCGTCGGTGACCGCCGTGTACCGGTGGTTCACTGAAGCCCACTCAACGATTCTGGTGGAGGACATCTTCCGCCAGGTTCCCGGCAAGCAGTCGGTAATCATCAAGGGTGAATAAGCCACCGGCCGGGCGGCGATCAAATCGTTCTGCGCTTCGTAGAATAAGCTCAGTTCCCACTAACCTCGTCCAGACCGGCGATTCCTATTAAATCGTTAGATGCTTCCCAGTCTTCCCACAGATCCGCATCACACCAACGGCTACTCCACGCCCTCTACCTGTTAGAATGCGTCGCAATAGTGTTGGTCACCGGCAAACCTGTTAAAATTGCGCTTACTAAGCGAGTTCGGGAGGTCTTTCACCGTATGGCCCAGGATAGCTCCAGCGAGCAGCGGGAAGCTGCGGCGAATCTCGGACTGGTTCTAGTTGTCGAAGACGACGTAAGGACTCTTCGTCTGGAACGATTCGTATTGTAAGAAGAAGGGTATACGGTCGTCGAGGCCAACAGCGGCGAAGAAGCTCTCGAAACATTGAAGCAGGAAAGCCCGCGGTTGATTCTTCTGGACAGCGGTCTCCCAGGCATAGATGGCTTCACCACTTGCCAGAAGATTCGAGAGTCATTGCGCATCCCCATAATCATGGTCACCGCCGAAGACCGGGATGAAGATAAAGTCCGTGGTCTAACGATGGGAGCCGACGACTACGTTACAAAGCCATTCTCCACAACGGAACTGGCCGCCCGAGTGAAAGCGGTGCTTCGCCGGTATGACATGACCAATGCGCCCTTCGATGCCGGTCCTTCCTCGGCTCCAACAACAAAACCGGATTCTCCGGACACACCACAAGACACTGACACCCCGGCGGCTCCCTCGGCGCCGGACGAACCGGAATCGGATGCTGACATCTATGAGGGCACCGTCAAGCTGGAAGTCCAGACCACCGGCTCCATAAGGGGCATGATTCAGTTTGTGGATGAACTACGGCAAAGCGAAGAGTTTCACTTGTCAAGGTTGGTTGCGGACCAGAATAAGGAAGCGGCAATCACTTGGCCCTCCGCCGTCGTCAGGGTCATGGATGTGTTCCAAGTGAGCACCGCCAACGGCGAGATCGGCAGCTTTGAAGCATGGGTCGGGACCGACTCTGGCCTGATCAACCGGCCCATAGTGGACCGTTAAACACTAGGACCCAACGGCGCTCCAGGCAATCAAAAAAACTCCGGCAGCTCTTGAAGGAGCCGCCGGAGTTTTTAATCTCGTTCTATCTATGGGCCGAGCGTACTGGTTTTATCCGCTACTCGTCGTCGCTCCAGTCATCTTCCATATCGTCCTCTTCGATGCCCCCCTCTTCGTCCTCATCGTCCTCCATGGTGTCATCCCTGGTATAGCGAACCATGGTTTCGCTCAAGTAAACCCGGTTCTCCTCTTTGGACTTGGTGGGGAAGGAGCAAACATTCTGCAAGCTCTGGTGCCGGTAGGTCTCCCGAACTGTGATCGAGATTCCATGATCGCTAACGCCGATGATAGCCGCTTGGTATTGGTTTCCCCCATCCATCAACCTGATGAGTCTTCTTCCCAACTTAGGCTCTATCTGACCCAGATAATCGCCGTCCTGGGCGTAAACGTTGATGGCATCTTTCTCAACCACGAGTGTGGCCGGGTCACTGGGGGCGAGCCTAGCAGCCGACTGGCCGCTAACCGCTTTAATCAAAACAGTGGTGCCGGACTTTCCGCTGTCTTCGATGAACAACTGGAGCCCACCGCCGGCTTTGCGAACCTGATTAGCCGAGGCCGGTGTGGTTTCCAACTGAATCAACCGAGCCAGATTTTTCTTGGCGATATTGTTGTAGGGGGCCAACTTAGTGACTCGGTCCAGAACTTCCCTGGCTTCTGGGTAGCGGGCCAACTCCATCAGCGATTTGCCTAGACGGTTCATCGCGTCTACGTCGTCGTCCGACGACTCCAGGATGGCGCGGTTTATCTCAGACGCCCGCTCCCATTCGCCCTTAAGGGCCATGGAAATCGCGTCCCGGCTCAGGTCCCGCGCTGACTTCGTGATATCTAGACCTATCGCCCCACTATCCATCCCGTCTCCAGTCATGTGTGAGCTTGAAATGATGAATCCTGTTCTGGTCTCGGTGTGACCCTTGCCAGTTTAATAACTACATTATGTAGTTACACCAAAACAACGCGATGGGTCAAGCCTTTTTACAGCGATTATCCGGTGAATATTCGTAGCCTTGATCGATACCAATAGGATGAGCCAACAAGAAACAAGCCGCGGGCAGGCTCTCTTCCAGCGATGCAAACCGCAAACGTCCCCGGCCGCTTTCGCCGGAGTTTTGATTCACATAGCCTTAGTCAGACCGGCTTTTCCTGTACCGCCAACGCATCTTCAGTAGATCCCGGGTCATGGCGATGGAGTCCTGGATGGGCCGCACTTTGCTGAGGTCCCGGTAGTACCAATCCACGCCAATCTCTTGGATGACCATCCCGGCCCGCCGCGCCCGGTACAGAACCTCCACGTCGAAACCAAATCCGTCGATGGTCTGCCCTTGAAATAGAACTTCAACCGTTTCACCCCGGAAACACTTGAAGCCGCATTGAGTGTCTAACACCCCGGGCACTCCCAGGAATCGAGTCAGGACGTTAAAGACCCTGCCCATCAGGTGACGGCGGAACGGCTCTCCGATCCGGCGGGCGCCGGGAGCCTCCCTGGAACCCAAAGCTAGGTCAACTCCATCGGCTTGAGGGGGCAAGAGACGCTCCACGTGTTCGATGGGCACCGACAAATCGGCGTCGCAAAGGAGCCGGTATTCTCCCTCCGCAGCCAGCATGCCGTTCATCACCGCCCATCCCTTGCCCCGGTGTGGCAGACTCAGGCGGCGAACTCCGGGCGAGTTTGCGGCGAAGTCGTCGATCAGCCGGGCCGTATCGTCGGTGCTGCCGTCATCGGCGATGACGACCTCCCAAGTACGGTCCCAAGCATTGAGAAAGTCCAACACCTGTTCCAGGGTCCCAATGATGCGGGCCTGCTCGTTATAAGCCGGAATGACGACGGAGAGGAATACGGGAGGCACAGGGGGGTACCATCCTTGAAGCCATCGGCTATGGTTGCTACGGTTTACTTGCATTGCCTGCCGCCAAAACCGATGCAACGCAGCCGTGGGCTAAGGCTCTTGGTCCAATTGGAATCCGCGGTGCAGCAAGCGGACCGCCTCGCCCGCCTGCTCCTCTTTAACGACGCAGGAGATGCGAATCTCCGACGTTGTAATCATGTCGATATTTATGCCGCCATCGGCCAGGATTCTGAACATCCGCGAGGCATAGCCGGGGGTGTTCTGCATGCCGGAACCGACTACGCTGACCATGGCCAGGGTATCGTCGCTGGCAAGCCCGCCAGCTCCTATCTCCCGCACTACTGCCTCCATCTGGGTAAGCGCCATGGGCAGGTCGGTGCGAGTCACAGTGAAACTGATGTCCGTGGTGCGGTCCAAGCTGGTGTTCTGGACGATTGTGTCCACGCTCGTCCCGGTCTGAGCCAGAGGCTCGAACAGGGCGGCGGCGATACCGGGACGGTCCGGCACCGACCGAACGGTAATCTTGGCCACGTTGGTGTCGCAGGCTATGCCGGTGACTTTTATTCTGTCTTCCATAGGCCTCTCGCCCGCACTTTGATGAATCAGGGTTCCGGGGGTATCTCCGAAGCTTGACGCCACGTATATCGGGATCTGGAAAGCCGCCCCAAGTTCGATCGACCGGGGATGCATCTTGGCCCCGTAGCTGGCCAGTTCCAGCATCTCCTGATAGCCAATCTCGTTCATTTTTCTAGCTTCAGGCACCAAGCGGGGGTCTGCGGTATAGATGCCTTCAACATCTGTATAAATCTCACACCGCTCGGCCCCTAAAGCAGCGGCAAGCGCCACGGCCGTGGTGTCCGAGCCTCCCCGGCCTAGGGTGGTCACATCCAAGTCCTCAGTGGCTCCCTGGAACCCAGCTACGACAATAAGGCGGCCCAGGTCTAGTTCCTGTTGGACCCGTTCCGTCTCTACCCGATGTATCCGGGCTTTGCCGTGGGTCGTGTCGGTGCGTATCCCCGCTTGGACCCCGCTAAGACTAATAGCCTGGTATCCCAGAGTCCGCAAAGCCATGGTTAGCAGGGTACAGGATACCAGTTCCCCGGTGGAAAGAAGCAGGTCCAGTTCCCTGGGTTCCGGCTGGGGAGTGATTGACTGGGCGAGTTCGATCAGTTCGTCGGTTGTGTCCCCCATGGCGGAGACCACCGCAACCACATCCTTGCCTGCGTCTTTGGCAGCCCCGATGCGGCTGGCAACGTTCAGTATCTTGCCGGCATCAGCAACGGAACTTCCCCCGTATTTCTGCACAATCAGAGGCAAATTTTGAGATTCTCCCGCAGACACTCTGGGAATCGAAGACGCAAGGGGTCCGAGACCCGCATGTTCTAGGCCTGGCCCACCACATGCGCGCCCAAAATGGTAGGCTGAGTTATCTCCAGTCGACCGGGCACACCGGCTTGTTTGGCGGCTTCGGCCATCTCATAAGCAACTGTCATTTCTCTACCATGAGTCACAGCCAGGACGGTTGAGCCGCTACCCGAGAGAAACACCCCCAGGGCGCCTGCGTCTTCGGCAGCTTTGAACAGCAGTTTCATGGCCGGGAATAGAGGTTGGCGATAGGGTTGATGCAAGCGGTCTTGAGTAGCCACACTCAGATATTCAGGGTGATTGGTAAGCATTCCAGCCACCAGAAGCGCGGCACGCCCCATGTTGAAGACCGCGTCTTCCAAGCTCACTTCCCGGTGCAATACGGACCGGGCATCCGACGTGGCGATTCTATATTCCGGTATGAACAGAACCGCATGAATCTCAGGAGGAACGTTTATGGATGCGGTGTATAGCTGTGGCCCATCGCTAACCACGAGTTGAAGACCGCCCAGCACCGCAGCGGCGACATTGTCCGGGTGTCCTTCAATCGTAGCCGCCATCTCCAGCAATTCGTTGGGGGTAAATGCTTGGGAGCACATGGCATTGGCGGCGGCCAATCCGCTGGATATAGCAGCGGCGCTACTGCCCAATCCCCGTGCTAAGGGTATCTCGTTATGGCAGCGTAGCCGAACCGGCGGCATCTCACGGTCAGCCTCGTTAAAGAGGAACGCCATCGACCGGTAGACCAGGTTGTCTTCACCGGTTCCAAGCTCTCCGGCCCCGTCCCCGCTGATTTCAACCAGCGGTCCGCTATCGTCGCCGGACGTCACATCCAACCGGTTCCATAGGTCAAGGGCCATGCCTAGGCAATCGAAGCCCGGTCCCAGATTGGCGGTGGTGGCAGGAGCTAAGACACTGATCGGTTCCATTACCGGACTGGACTCGACGCAAGCACACGCTCGAAGACGAAACGGCCCAGGTCTTTGTTTTCCTTGAATTCGAACCCGTCGAAAGCGCCGCCGTACCCGATGATTGGCACCCGCTCTTCATGCAACGAGCCGTGGGAGCGAAGCGTTGGCGGCATGGTGACCTCGTCAGGGTCGCCGAATACCACGTCCGGCGCACCCAACACCATCAAGTCTCCGATACGGCCAGGCATCAGATGGAACTTCTTCGCCGCTTCCTCACGGGACAGAGCTTCGTCGACGCCTTCGAGGCCCAGTAGGACATCCAACGCTTTGTCCCGATCGCTGTCCTGGAGGTATATGTAGATGCAGCCTCCCAGGTTCGAGTGATGAACGGTATACATGTCTTTGATGATTGGAACTGCTTGCGCCTGTATTCCCCGGCGGGCCAATTCCCCGGGCAGATGAATCATTCTGCTCTTGGCGGACATACCGTGATCGGCGGTCAACAAGAAATGGACGTCCTGTAGGCTGTCCATCAAACGGCCTATAGCGCCATCTAACAACTCGATGTGCCTAGCCGCTTCCGGTTCGTCCGGAGCGTAGGTGTGCATGGCGTAGTCGGTCGTGGTCAGGTATACCAGGTCGTAATCCTCTTGACTCAGGATGAATCGCCCGGCATCAATGACCCATTCGTTAACTTCCAGCGAATATATCGGCGGCGGCTCACCCACTCCATCCACTACCCACTGGGGCGGCTGCTCCGACGACACGCTAAGGGTTGCCCCCTCTCCCAGTAACTTGCGCAGCTTATCCTTGGCGGTTACCAGCAGGGAACGGGCGCCTTGCTTCGTGGCCCGCTGAAACATGGTCTCGGCCTGGATGAACTCACCAGACTCCATGTAATATTCCCGGCCATCCTCCCGGTTCAGCCAATAGTTGGAGGTGATTCCGTGGGTTTCCGGGTAGCTGGCCGTGATTAACGACACGTTGTTCACGTTGGTTACCGTGGGCATCATGGCCTTGGCTTCTGTCATAAAACCCTTCTTGGCCAATTGACGAAGATTGGACATGGGGCTACTGTCCAAATATTCGGGGTCGAACCCGTCAATCATTACCAGAACTGTCGTTAAAGCCATCGCTATCACCTCGGCCGATTGTTGGGAGATGGGCCGCACCGTTCGAAATCAGCGTCGATTAGACTCTAACTCAACTTTTCTTCGGCGGCAACATTCTGGGGCACCTCCAAGCCATAAAACATCGTCGCGGGAGTGTTTCCAGGCGCCGACACAACCGGGGGCCGCTATGCTCAGCGGGTTCGACCCCGATGCAAAAAGACACAGCGAGCAAGCAGCAGGATTCTATCGGTCAGCGACCGGTGAGGCCACTGACCTGCTGAAAAGCGGGTTATTCAGCCTTGGATGGCTCCGGCGTCATGAACTTTTCCGTTGCTCTGCCGGACCGTTTCACCACCCATTCACATCCACATCCCTTTTGGTCCTGAACTGGCCCCACACAAATCGCTGGCACTGAGTCAGACGAAGGGTTACCTCCCTGGATATTTACTCTGTGCTGAGCCTGGAAATTGAAGAATCGACCGTAGCTAGGGGTTGATTCTCAGCTGGTTAGCCCGATTTCTTTCTCAGTGATATCAGAATACAAATCCTGGGGGTGAGAGGATAGACAGCCATCCCGTAGAACGTTGGGGGTCACCACGCAAAACTTTTGTGGGTTCTTCCCTCAACCGTTATCGGTGGCAAGAACAGGGCAGATAGGCATCAGCACGCCGTGATTACAGGCGTGTTGGCAGGAAAGGTGGAAGGGGTTGGCGCAAGATGCAGCTCGGTGTGGGTCCAACGCCTAAGACTAAAGGTAGGAGCCGGGAAAGGGGTTTATTCGACTGTAACGGACTTGGCCAAGTTCCGGGGTTGATCCACATCGCATCCCCGCAACACCGCTATGTGATAAGCCAGCAATTGGAGAGGTATCGTCGCCAGCATCGGGGTCAACAACTCGCTGATTTCAGGTATATACAGTACTTCGTCAACCTGGTCGGCGATCTCCTGGTTTCCCTCGGTGGCAACCGCCAGAACAGCGCCATCTCTGGCTTTAACTTCCTGGATGTTATTCACCATCTTGTCGTAGAGACTACCGTTCGGAGCCAACGCCAGTGTGGCCATTCCTTCATCGATAAGTGCGATGGGACCGTGCTTCATCTCACCCGCCGGATAACCCTCCGCGTGGATGTAGCTAATCTCCTTGAGTTTTATCGCTCCTTCTAGGGCGATGGGGGAATTGATGCCACGTCCAAGAAAGAGGAAGTTGTTATAAGATGAAAAGCGGCGGGCCAACCGCTGGTAGCCAGAAGTGTCCGCCAGTATCTCGCCGATCAATCGAGGGCACTGGGCCAGTTGGTCAACCAGTTGGCGGGTTCCTTCTTGAGACAGAAAGCATCTCGACTGTCCCAGATAACCGGCCAACAGGGCCAGCCCGGTCAATGACGCGATAAAGGTTTTTGTAGAGGCAACGCCAATCTCAGTGGTCAACCCCATGTACAGGGTTCCTTCCGCCAACCGGGTGGACTGACTTCCTTCCACGTTGCAGATGGTAACCAACCGGCCTTCTTTTTCCCGCACCATCTGCATCGCCGCCACCGTATCCGCGGTTTCCCCTGACTGGGCGATGGCGATAACCAACGTGTTTTTGTCGATGAGCGGATCCCTGTATCGGAACTCCGACGCCGCTTCGGCTTCAGCGGGCACGCCGGCCAACTGTTCAAAGAGATATCTTCCCACTTGAGCCGCGTGGAGGCTGGTGCCGCAACCGATAAGGACCACCTTTCGAAAGTCATTCAGCTCTTGTTGTGAAAAGCTCAGTTCCGGCAGCTCGATCCGGCCTTCCTGAAAGTCCACCCGATTCCGAAGAACGCTGGCCACGGCCTGCGGTTGCTCCATAATCTCTTTGAGCATGAAGTGCCGGTAGCCGCCCTTGTCGATCTGGACATCCGCCGGGGAAACGGAGCGCAATTGTTTGTCGATCCCATTGCCGTCCATATCCCGGTAGACGACGCCTTCAGTGGTTACCGCAGCCATTTCCCCAGAATCGAGAAAGCCTACTTGGCCGGACTGAGGTTCCTGCCGTAGCAAGGGCAACATGGCGGGGAGATCGCTGCCGACTATGCCCTGGCCATCCCGATGGGCGACCACGATGCCGCCCGCATGGCCCAAGCGCAGCGCGCAAATCTTACCGGCTTCCCCCAGAAATGTCGCGGTGATGGTCTGGGAACCTTTAACCATCCGCCCCATCCGAAGAAAAGCGTCTTCGAAGTTGTTTCCCTGGTCCAAGCCTTCTTCGATGAGATGGGTGATTACTTCAGTGTCGGTCTCGGAAGCGAATCGGTGGCCGTCAGCCAGCAATTCCTTCTTCAGCGCCAGGAAGTTCTCTACGATACCGTTGTGGACCACGGCGATACGCTGTTGGCAATCGGTATGGGGATGGGCGTTGGTGTGAGTGGGCCTGCCGTGGGTTGCCCAACGGGTGTGGCCCAGCCCTAGCCAGCCCTGAGGCATATCCGAGTCGCCGGCCGATGTGAGGCCGTTAACTTTCCCCACGGTTTTACGGAACTGGAGTTGGCCGGATTGATCGACTATGGCGATTCCGGCGCTGTCATAACCGCGGTATTCCAGACGTTGCAATCCCTCTAGGATGATAGGCCAGGCTTCGCGGTCCCCAACGTAACCAACTATGCCGCACACTTTTCCCCCGTGGCTCCTGCCACCCTTTTAGATGCCGGGGTGATTGGTCTAACCGGGAATCTTTCTGCCCGTGGCTAATCAACCGGCATCCGGGTTAACTGCAGGTTTGCTCCGGTATATTTTACCAGAAGCGCGGCTGGTCACTTCATGCTGGCTTCCAACTCGTCGAAGAATTCCTTAAGGTCGTCGGCTAATTTTTGAGCGGCTACTTCTTCATTGGTTCCTCACTTGTCGATAAATTCCCTGGGCCTTGGGATAGCTAGTACTGATGCTATTTTTGACTCTTAGCTATAGAACTTTCGCATCCCAAAACCCCCTTTTTTGCACGCCATTGGCGCACGGGTACCTTTCACTCAAGCAAGTGTAGCCTTGGGGTGGTGGTGAACCTACGATGCGGCCACCTGTGTCAACGGCAAAAGCGGTAACAGCGTTAAGAGGTGGGAGTCCAGGGGATAATAGCGGTTTCACCATGGCATCAAGGTGTCTGCACCCTGCCAGTGGGGTCACCCAGTAGTGAGAGGTGGGTACATCAAGGGGTAACGCCGGGCAAATTAAAAAGGACGCTGCGATAGCAGCGCCATGACGGGGGTTAACCGATCGGAAAAATTGGACGGATTATAGTAAGGTATTCGCCCAATGGGGAGTTAAACCCAGTGGGAGCGGAGGTTAACGGGGCTAGGGTTAGACCTGTTTGGCCAGATTCTTAGCGAAGTCTTCCAGGGTTGACTTCGCTTTGCGGCGGATGATTGGCTGACCCAATTCGCCAATCTTGCCCATGAACACGGTGTCGGTAACGATGACCAATTCGCTTTCGTCCGCAGACAGCTCGTTAAGCTGCATTGTCATATCGGCCCTGATTGAGCCACCCACCTTACGGTCCGCCGCCTCAACGCGAAAATGGGCTTCGCCTTTCTCTCTGTCCTGTTCCAGAATATTTATCGTCCCGGAGAAGTTCAGGCGCACGGGACCGACCCGGACCTGCATGACGGCCTTGAACTGGTTCTCTCCGTCAGATTCGACGTCCTGAACGCCGGGGATGCAGGGCGCAACTTGGGGTATATCCAACAGCAACGCCCAGGCTTTATCCATCGATGCAGGAACTAGACAACGATTCTCCAACTTCATGCGGCTACTCTCAGCGGCCCGATGCTATGGCTTGGGTGACGGCGCGGCGAGTGAAGACCTCAGCCATCTGCCGTTTGTAATCTGCCGAGCCACGGAAGTCGTCCAGCGGGTCAACCGCATCTTTAACCGTCGCTGCGCTGGCCCGTATGTTCTCTTCTGTTAAGGGACGTTGCCGCAACAGCGCCTCGGCTTCCTTGGCCCGTATGGGTGTGACGCCGGACGCTCCCAGAACGATGCGAATATCCCGGCAGTTGTTGTTCTCATCGGCGTCCACTATAGCCGCCACGGAGACGGTGGCGTAGTCGTCGGCGGTTCTTGGTAGAAACTTCGTGTAGACAGCTCCCGACCCAGCCGGAGCATGGGGAATCAAAACACTGGTTAGAATCTCACCGGGCTGGACATCGGTTTCGAAATAGTCGATGAACAAATCTTCTACCGGAACGACCCTTTCGCCGCCCTTGGAAGAGAGGACCACCGACGCCCCCAATGCGATCAACGTGGGCGGCGGGTCCTGGTTGGGGTCGCCGTGAACCAGACCGCCGCCGACTGTGCTCATGCTACGGATCCTGGCGGTGGCCACTTTTGAATAGGTATCGGCAACCAACGGGAGGCTTTGCCGGACCAGTGGATCGGTTTCCATCTGGCGCTGGGTACACAAGGCGCCCACTCGAACCGCGCCGTTGCCGTCCGAGGCTATGGAAGACAGCCCGGCAATCTTACGCAGGCCGATGACGTGTCCCGGCTGAACCAAGCGTTGCTTCATCATAAGCACCAGAGCGGTACCGCCGGACATCACCTGGGCATCGTCGCCATACTGGTCCATCAGGCCAAAGGCCTCATCAAGGCTGGTGGGGCTGTGAAACTCGAAATCAATCATCGACCGGCCTCCTGAGAGGTGCGGGCGGCGTTTTTCACCGACTCCAAGATTCCGTAGTACCCCGTACACCGGCACAGGTTGCCCATCATCCAGTCCTTAATCTCTTCCTCTGTGGGGTCCGGATTAACGTCCAACAGGGCTTTGGCGGTAATCACCTGGCCCGGAGTGCATATGCCGCACTGGAAGCCGCCGTGGTCGATGAACGCCTGCTGCACCGGGTGCAGTTTCCCATCTTGGGCCAATCCCTCAACGGTGGTTATGTCGGCCCCGTCGGCGGTCACGGCCAGAGTGATGCAGGAGGCAACCATCTGCCCATCCACCAATACGGTGCAGGCCCCGCATACTCCCACGCTGCAACCTTCCTTGGTTCCAGTCAAACCCAGATCGTAGCGCAAGCAGTCCACCAGCATGCGTCGGGCCGGCACTTCCAGGTCATGATCGGCACCATTAACTTTCAATCGAATACGATGATCCATTTCCCATCCTTTCGGTGTCTGAAAAAATGCCCGATTTGGCGAAACCACCCAATGTTATACTACGCGTCATCGCGTGACAAGAGACTGGGCCCCAGTCGTCAGGAACCAGGTTCCCCGACAACCTTCCCTCGACCTATCTGCGATCGATTCGGTATTGAAGCGAGGTACCAGCATGCCCAACCAGAACAATGAACATCCGACCCAACACATCGGCAACACCATATTGGTGGTGATGATGGAAGTAGAACCGGAAGGGGAAGAGGCCTTCGAGCGCTGGTACAACGACGAGCACCTACCGGAGCGCTTGGAGATTCCGGGCTACGTCAGCGCCCGGAGGTTCAAACTAGAAGAAGGCAACGGCGTCCTGAAGTACCTATGTATATGGGAGTTGGAAGATGCCAGCCCGCTGGAGAGCGATCAATATAAAGCCCAACGGGCGCGCCCCAGCGATATCCGGGACGAGGCCAACAAGTACATCACCCAGAGGGCCCGCGGTCTCTACAAGCAGATATACCCCGTTTCCGGATCATACGAAGACCATTCCGGTTACTACCCGGAGCAGGTCAAGAGCTAGATTCCGGCGGAGAGTGGATCTCGAATCAGAACTTGGTTAGCCGGATCAAATCCCCCACATCCCCCAACTGCTCCAGATTCCAGAGCCGGTCCAGTATGGCATCGGCTTGTGCGTCAGATAGCTGTCCGCAGGCCAGGGAGCGGAACTTGCTCTCCAGTTCGGCGTCGGTCAGCGGGTTCTTGAAATGGCCTTTGTGATAGGCCACCTGGGAGGAGAACCGCTGGCCGGACCCGGTCACCGCCTCCACGTCGCACAACATGGCTTCCGGCGCCCGTTGGTTCGCTTCCTCCGAGACACTTACCTTGACCAGTCCCGTCAGGTCCAGCAGGCTTTGGTTCTGCAGATACTCGTCGCCGAAGTGGCGCTGATCCACCGCCCCGTACATCAGCGCCACCGCCACCGTGTAGGGCATACTGTGGTCGGCGGTCTCCCGGTTGGTTGGCCGCCACTTTTCCGCGTCACCCGCCATTATGTTGATAGCCGTTTGTAACGTCCTAACTTCAACCTGAACGATGTCATTAACGTCCGGCAGCTGGTCCCGAACCTCCAGGGCAGCTTGCACCACCGTCTGCGAATACTGGCCCAGCGGGAATCGCTTGATACTGCACTCCCCTATTTTAAAGGGCTGACTGCCACCGCCAAAGGGCTCCAGACCAAACACCTCACGAGACACCGCCTTGAAGTAGCCGCCCTCTCCTTCGAATATAGGAGAAGGCCCGGTAAGACCCCTCTGGGCCAGCATGGCTGCGAAAACGGCGTTGCGGCTAGCGTTGGCGTAGGCGCATCCCTTCCACATGGAAACGTCGCCGATCCGTGTCTGGTACAAAGCCAAGTTGGGGGCGATTCCCAGGTTTAAAGCCTGGAGCGTTTGTTCTTCAGTCAGCCCCAGACACCGGGCAGCCCCCAGGATGCTGGCGATGCCGCCCACCGTTACGTGGTCGAACCCGCTAGGCTTTATGTCCACGGCGTCGCAGATCCGGCAGAAGGCTTCATACGCCAGCACGGTGGCGACGACCAGCTCCTTGCCCCCGGACTGCCCGACTTCGCTACAGGTGAGGGTTGCGGCGATGCTGTCGCTGGGATGGCCCGACTCTTTGCTGGTATAGCCGTCGTTGTAGTCCAGATAGCGAATCATCACCCCGTTGGCGAAGGTTGCCATGTCGGGACTAGTGGCCAGACCGCTGCCTATAACCGTGGCTGGGACGCTGCTGGTGACCATCCCAGCGGTTTCCCTGGCGATACGGCTGGGCTCACCGTCGTACCCCCCCAAACCGCATCCCAGCGTGTCGATAATCATGCGCTTGGCCAGGTGGACTACCTCTGGAGGCAGGTCTTCATATCGTAAGGTAGTAGCGTAGGAACTTAGCCGTTCGGCGATGTTAGCCAATGTGGTCCCTCCGGACAGAATCTAGGCAATGTGGGCAGGGTCAGGCGAAGTGGGGCATGACCTCTTCGGCGAACAACTTCATAGATCGCATCAGCTGGCTATGCTCGATGCCGCCGAAGGAAAAGTTGCAAACGAAGTATTCTACGCCTTCTTTCTGAAGTGCCTTGATCTTCTGCACACACTGCTCCGGGCTGCCGATAACGGACCGGTTCTCGTAGATATATTCAAAGTCCGTTGGAAGCTCAGCGCGGGTGCGGCGCCATTCCTCGAGACTTTCATAAACCTCACTCCCTTGGTCGAAGGAACGGCGCCATTGAGTCATGTCCATCGTCCAGTTGATTCCGGCCCTGGCCCCCTGCCGGGCCAGCTCTTCAGTTTCACCCACGTGGGTATAACGGAAGAACGGTATTTCAGAGATAGGCACGTTATGTCCCGCCTGCCTGGAAAACTCGGCGTATCGGCGGCAAAGATCTAAGGAATCATCGTTGTCCAGAACCGCCCCTACTATCAACGGATGGCCGCTGGCGGCGATGAATTTGAGGGTTTCTTCAGTGCGGCTGGAGGCGATGTAGATCGGAGGGTGCGGACGCTGCAAAGGTGGCGGGGTTAAGTTGGCAGAATTTACCTGGTAATACTTCCCCTTGTGAGAGTATTCCCGGGTTGTCCACATTCCTTTGATAACGCCGATGCTTTCCTGAAACCGTTCCTGGCTCTCATCCCGGTCCATGTTGTAGCCCCGGTACTCGTACCCCGCGGTCCCGCGGCCAAAACCGACATCCAGCCGGCCATCGCTCAAGACATCCACAGTGGCGGTATCCTCGGCCAAGCGGATCGGGTTATGCAGCGGTGGCACCAGCACCGCGGTTCCGATCCGAATCTTCGATGTCCGAGCGGCCAAGTGACCGGCGAACACCAAGCACGAAGAGGCCATTCCATACCGAGAGAAGTGGTGCTCTGCCAGCCATGCGCCGGTAAAGCCTACTTCTTCAGCATACTGAATCTCTTCGACGGTATTGCGAAATACCTGCTGCGGCTCGCTCCCTTCGGGCCAGGGAACGTGGGTAAAAAGCCCGAACTTCATTCTCGGTCCTCCCATCGGCTTTGGCCCTTGGTCTCATCAAAGCCAAAACCCGGCCTATTATTCCATATAACCCTGCCGCATACCAATCGCATGGAGTGATGACCCTTAACGGTAGAACCACTCGGATCGAATGGTATAATTCGTGAGCGGCGGATCCAGCTCCATCTTAGACGGCATTCGTGCCCTGGTTCTGCCCCTCTTTAACTCCGATTCTTGAGTTGTGGACCTTGCCTGCTCACGTCCTGCATGGCGATACCTACTTGGTGCATCGGGAACTATCCCGGGTGGAATCGGACGCCGGAGCCGGGGACGTTCTGGAGTCCAACCAGCATCGCCTCACGGGTAGCCAGACCAACCTCAACGAACTGCTCAGCATCTGCAACGCCCTGCCCTTCATGGATTCCTTTCGTGTTGTGGTGGTAGACGGATTGCTGGCAACATTCGAGCGGCGCGCCGGGCGAGGCAGACGGCGAACCACCAGCGGCGAAGCGGGCGCCGGAACCTTGCGCGGCTGGGAAGGGCTTGACGAAGCCATCGCCGCCATGCCGGACACCACCCTGCTCATCTTCCTTGATGCGACGCTGCCGGACAGCAATCCCATGCTCCGGCTGCTGGGCAAGGCTGCCGAGATTCATGCACTGCCCACCCCGACGGGAGAGAATCTAGCCCGCTGGATAAAGGCCGCCGTGGAGCAGAAAGGCTCCAGCATCAGCCCATCGGCTATCGGTTCCATGACCGACATGGTGGGCGGTGACCTGTGGTCGCTGGACAACGAGTTGGAGAAGCTTTCCTTATACGCCGCTGGTGAGCGCATCGAGGAATCCCACGTTAACCAACTGGTCAACCAAGCCCGGGAGGGCAATATATTCGCCGCAGTGGACGCCATGATTGACGGGAAGCAGTCGTTGGCCTTGAGCTTACTGTACCAACTTCGCGAGGACGGGAAAGAAGCTCCCTTCATCATATCCATGGTGGAAAGGCAACTGCGCCTTTTGGCCTTAGCCAGAGATTGCATAGACCAAGGCATACCCCCAAGGGAAGTGGGCAGTAGACTCGGGACCAACTCCCAATTCGTGGTGAGGAAGACCCTGGAGCAGGCCCGGCGACACTCATGGGCCGACATCATGTGGCGGTACCAGCGCCTGCTGGAAGCGGATCTAGCTATCAAACGGGGGCGGTTGGAGCCTCACCTAGCGATGGAGTTACTGGCTGCGGACCAAGCGAACATGGGCCGGAGTTAGCGCCCCTTATCCCAGCAAAATTTTGAACTATCGGCAGCTACTGAACCGGTCTGTATGCCGCCTAAAGATATAAGATTGTCTATGCTTAAACGGTCCACTCTATTGCCATTGATTCGCGCTTGCGCCGCTGAGGTTGTTGGGACTTATCTGCTGGTTATCTTCGGGATCGGAGCAGTAGCCGCTGCGGTACTCACTGGGGCCCAATCTGGATTATGGCAGGTGGCGGTGGTGTGGGGGTTTGGCATCACCATCGCCATCTACGTCACGGCGGCGGTCTCCGGTGCGCACCTGAATCCGGCGGTTAGCCTGACCTTCGCCATCTTCCGCCACCGCGAGTTTCCCTACACCCGGTTGCTGCCCTACTGGACGTCCCAGCTCACCGGCGCGGTGCTGGCAGGTTTGACCGTGTTGTGGTTGTACGGACCTTTCATCACCAGATTCGAAGCCGAAAATGGCTTGGTTCGTGGGGCGGCCGGCAGTCAACGATCGGCCATGGTGTTCGGCGAATACTTCCCCAACCCCGGCCTTTTCGGCACCGGCCCCGATGCTCAGAGTCTTATAAGCCCCTTTGGCGCCGCCATCGTCGAAGCCTTCGGCACTGCCATCATGCTGCTGGTGATATTCGCGCTGGTTGACCGTAGAAACGCCAGCCTTCCCAACAAATATCTCAGCCCCTTCTTCATCGGTTTCACCGTGGCTGTTTTAATCAGCCTATTCTCGCCCTTAACCCAAGCGGGATGGAACCCGGCTCGGGATTTCGGACCGCGGCTGGTTGCTTACTTTGCCGGTTGGGGGAGCATCGCGATACCAGGACCGTCCGGTGGGTTCTGGGCCTACATCGTCGGCCCTCTCGTGGGTGGGCCCATTGGCGCGGCCGTCTATGAGTTTCTCGTGCGGCCCGGATTGGGAGACCGGATCCCAGTGGGATCGCAGAGCGCCGACGACGAAGACAACCCGCCCACCATTCCTCTTTCTTAGCGGGTACGCGGGTTCCATTTACCGCCCGTGGGAGTACCGGGATAGGGGAAGTCTCCGGGCGTCAAACAACCTTGTGGATACGGGGATTCCCTTCTTGATGAACCCGCCAAACGACCCTTTATTCGGGCTCAGTCTCCGCGACGACCGGGTTGTAGCAGGCCACCATATGCTCAGAGGCTATCTCTACCAAAGGCGGGCGGTGCTCCACCCGGCAACGGGAAAGTGCTTTGTTGCACCGGGGAAGGAAGGGACATTCATCGGGCAGGTCGACCATGTCCGGCGGATTGCCCCTTAGGGGTTCCAGTCTCCGGGTGATGTCATCCAACCGGGGCAAGGTCTTCAGCAAGGCCCAAGTGTAGGGATGCTGCGGCTCTCTGAATAGCGGGATGACCTTCGATGTCTCCACCACGGTCCCGGCATAGATAACGCCTACTTTTTGGGCCGTGCTCGCGACGATTCCCATGTCATGGGTAATCAGCAAGATCGAGGAGCCCTGCTCATGGGAAAGGGCTTTCAATCGTTCCAGAATCTCCGCTTGCAACGTTACATCCAGACCCGACGTTGGCTCGTCGGCGATGAGCACCCGGGGCCGCAGCACCAGCGCGATGGCCAGCATGACCCTCTGGGCCATACCTCCGCTTAGGCTGAAAGGATATTGCCCCATGATTCGCTTGGGGTCGGGCAATCCCATCTCCCGCAGAACTTCCTGAGCCATGCTGTTGGCGACCCTGGATCCGACATCGGTATGGGCCAGGATAACTTCTTCCAACTGGGGCCCCACCAACTGTACCGGGTTCAGGGCCGATTGAGCGTCCTGGAAAATCATCGAGACTTGATTGCCCCGAATGGTCCTCAGTTGCTCTTGGCGTATTTTTAGCAGATCCAGATCGTTAAAGATGACCCGACCCGACGGTACGCTGGCCGAAACGGGAAGCAACCCCATGATTGCCAACGCCAATGTGCTTTTGCCTGCGCCGCTCTCTCCGACGAGACAATAAATCTCGCCCTCTTCCAGCACAAAATTGACGCCGTTCAAGGCCTTAACTTCACCAGCTGGCGTTCTGAACCTAACGTGAAGGTCCTCAACCCGCATAGCTTCAGCCATGGAAATTCCTCAAGCGCGCCACGATCGTCCGATGACAAGCGTGGGAGTTTTTGAATGTTTTTGCCGGTATCACAATCTCTCCAATAATGTGGGGCGCTCAGGCCGTACGGCTCGCTTCTTGCGAATTGATAAGAGTCTCAGCCCGAAATCTGCCCGCCTTAATCTCCTGAATCAAGTCATCCAGACCGGTGATTTTCCGTTCGAAAGCGGTTGCCGCCGTCCCGATCTGTTCCACCCGGTGGGCATCGCTGCCGCCGGTCATTTTGATTCCTAATCGCTCCGCTAGATCCTGGGAGAATAGGTTCTGCACATCTTTGCCCCGGCCATTGATTCCTTCGATGCCGTCACACGACCCGAAGAATTCGTCGCCGATAGCCCTGTCCAACATCTCCTGCCGAGCCTCGGGCAAGTGTCCCGGATCTTCTAGAAACCGGCGCCGGTAGGGATGAGCTGCTATCATGACGCCCTCCCGTTGCCGTACTGCGTTCACCAGAAAGTCCGGTTTGTGCATCCCGAAGACATATCGGTCCAATCCGAACACTAATACATGTCCGGTGTCCGTGTTAATCTCGCATCCGGGCAGCACCAGGAAGTCGTGCTTTCGTGCCAGGTCGCGGACTTCATCACTCGACCAGAAGAAATCATGGTCGGTGAGGCAGATGCCATCCAGGTGTGCCGCTTTGGCTTTATCTATGAGGTCGTCGACAGCGGCAAAACTATCGTCGGACTTAGGGTAGCTGTGGGTGTGGAGGTCGATTAACACAGATGTCGTTTTACGCGCTGCTGGGGCTAAGTTTCGTGAGTGGCCCAGTCATCATGGCTGAACTATCATAGCAAAGTAGCTGGCCAGATGGAAATGGAAAGGCCCGGCGGCGAACCGTCTGGGCCGAGGCGTTCCACGAATCAAGAACCTTGTTGCTGAAGGCTTGGCGGGTACCTGAGCAATCTACCGGGCGGCCTACC
>CAXEOX010000021.1:0-35032 GCA_963997925.1 uncultured bacterium | reverse complement strand
ACACCAAGACGTCACCATCTCCGCTGAACAGGTCCGGCGAACGGCTGCATCGAGGAGATATTGGGTCGCAGTGCACTGCCACTTCGGAAGGCCATTATTGGGGGTTGGAGTCGGAGAAGAATAACTGCCATTATCCTTGTCAGGAAAAGCTTTACAGGCACGAAGGTATTAACCTTGGCTACTCTGGTCAGTAGTCAACCGTAACAAGAATAATGCCGAAAGAAGGATAATCATGCCAGAGACGTGAAGGCCACTAAATCAGGAGTTTCGTGCCTAATTGGCGGAGAGAGTGGGATTTGCACCCACGATACAGTCGCCCGGATAGCGGTTTTCAAGTTCGCTTTCAGTTATCCTTCGCCATAATTTTATATCTGCTAACGTCCCTCACCATGATAGAACCAAAGGACAATTTGTATCTGCAAGCTCTTGCTTTCCCTCGGTGTCCCTGGGCGTTTGTCAGCAAGATGTCAGCAATTCTCCATATCTGGCTCAGATACAAATGGCGAGGGTGCTCGGTTACTTGAACAGCTTCCACGCGGCCTTGCCGGTGGCCTTCCCCGCCGCCCGGCGTCCCACCCGTTGGCCTAGGTTGCCCTTTTTGACGGCGTTATAGTCTCCCATCGGCTTGGCCATGGTGTACAAGAGTTCTCCGAACCCCGCCATGCTCTACGTGCCTTCTTCCTCCCGCAGACAGACCGCCTCCAGCATAAAGCCTTCTGGATCCAGCCAGAATGTAGCGAAGTAATAAGGGCGATACTGGGGGAACACCTGGGAGGAATGAACTACTTCAGATCCCAACACGAGGACTTTTGTGTGGACTGCATGCACGGCGGCCCGTGACTCAACCATGAAGGCTAAGTGTTGCAGGCCCGGGTGGTGTCGTGAATATGGCGATTGTTCTAGGGCTGGATAGAAGAAGAGAGAAGTGCCAGGTTCGTTGTTGATAGGTCGATACGCGAACTGGTCCTCAGCCGCTATATGTGGTTCAAACCCCAGGAGAGGCATCAACATGTCGTAATATGCTTTGGCCTGTACCAAATCGCGCACGTTGGCACCAATGTGTCTGAGCATAAATCACTTCTCCCAGAGCGGACATGTATATGGATTCTAACTACAACTGATCGAAGACCATCTAAATCCCCCGGTACTGGCTACCATACTCACCGGGGGGTTCCCTAGCCGTACGTATGGCCAAGAGCCGGGCCTGGGCAAGCGATATGTAGTTAACGGCTTCACCTTCGCCGGTGAATTCAAACTTCTCTTCTTCTTTGCCTTGGTCTTCGGCCATGGGGGGATTATAAGTGGTGGCGACGTTGGGTCAAACCTTGGGGGTAATCAGACTCCTTCGCAGGTGCTAATCGACACACGCCTAATCATCAAACCCAGAAATCCCGGCTATCACAGTCCAAAGTTCCAAGTGCGTATAATAATGGCCTCACACATCAACCAGGAGGACGCATGGCTATAAAAAACTGGGATACTAAAACATCCCGCATCCTATACCGCCGCTTCGAAGCGGGCGAATCACTTATTGAAGGCCTCGAATCCTTGGCTCTTTCAGAAGGCATCCGTGAAGCCGCCGTAACGTCCTGTATAGGAAGCCTAAGCCAATTAAAACTTCGTAATCTTTGCGACCGCAAAGAAGGTGTGCCAGAGTTTGAGAGGCAAACAATCAACGAAAATCTTGAGTTGGTAAGTGCAGAGGGTTACGTTCAACCTTTGGAGGAGGGTGGAATACGGGTTCATATACACGTCGCTGCTGCACGACCTTCAGGCGAAATGGTCGGCGGCCACTGTGAAGACGCTACATGCTTTACCGGCGCATTCATGTATCTCCAAGTCCTAGAAGAAGATACACGGAGCTGAAACGTTCCGCCTGAATATCTAAAAGATTAGGAATCATCCAGACCCGATATACCCGCGATTACAGTCCAAAGTTCTAGGCTGAGTTCGGTGTTCCCAAATAAGAATCCAACAGCCCACGGGAACGGCTTGTCCAGCGACTCGGCTAGTGCCACCGCCAGCAACTCCATCCCCTATGGGTTCCCGATGGTTGGTTCGTTGAGGTCCACGTGGTTATAGACTCAAGGCCTAGTTAGTTGAGACCGGTAGTAGGGGATTCGGTGTGAGTCTGAAACAAGCCCAGGCACTCAACGCCGAAGGGAAGACGGTCTTGCTGGATATTCACACCAACCTTGAGGCCCGCCGGTCGAATTTCGACTAGGCGATGCTGGAGACAGGGTGCGGTTTTCTCGAATTTTCAAGCTGGACTTGAAAGGACTGGCATGAGGAGTACCTTAGATGCGGTGGTTTTTCAAACTTGTGCGGTCAACCCACGCAACCGTGTTCCGGTTGTCCGGTGGGCGAATTGGCGCATCCATCGCAGGCATGCCCATGCTGCTACTGACCACCAAAGGCCGACAGTCGGGTAGGGCCCATACCGTTCCTCTTGGATTCCTGATGGAAGAAGACTCGTTCGTGGTGATTGCTTCCTACCGAGGCTCGCCCCGGAACCCGGCATGGTACCTGAATCTACAAAGCGAGCCGCAGGTAACGGTGCAGGTGGGCGAGCGAAACATAGCCGTCGTCGCCAAGACGGCCGACGCCGAGGCCAGGGCACGCCTGTGGAATCGGCTGGTCGCAAAGACGCCCATTTACAAAAGGTTCCAGGACCGCACTAGCCGGCAAATTCCCGTGGTGTACCTGATGCCGGTCGATTCTGGTGTTGAAGCGTAGCGGGGGGTTCGGTGTGAGTCTGAAACTTCCCTCTGGAAGTCGACCAGTCCACACTCGAACAGCGGGCCGCCCGCGTACCCCTGGGTTGGTTCGGGCAGCCGGAGGACGTCGCTCCGGCCTTCGTCCTCGTAGCACCAGCCCCAGAGGACCACTGCGCCTTTCTCTTCGGCGTAGGACGCCAACTCTTGGGCGGTGCGAGTCTTGCCGATGCCGGGTTCTCCCGCCAGCATAACCAGACGCCCCTCGCCTGCGAGAGCGTCATCCAAGGCAGAGGTCAACTCGGCCATCTCCCGCTCACGGCCGACGAATATACGGCCTGTATCGCGATTTGGAGGGGAATCTACCATGTTGAGATTTCCGTCTGGGACGAAAAAGAGGGGTTTGAGTTCAAGGATGTCTCCGACATGCGCCCAGTATAGTCGGAAGGGCGGAGGGGTGCCAGTACGCCGGGCATCTATGATTCGTCGACCCTAAAGCACCCCGCTGCCACGGTGTAGATGCTGGGCAAGCCATGCCCACCTCACTCCGGTTTATGGCATAATGTCGCCACGGACCCAGAGTCAATCAGCGTGTCAAAAGGGGTGAAGAATGCCAGGAAAAATCAACACCGTAAAGATTAATCATGTGACTACCATGGTCAAGGACACGGCCCGGGCCATGAAGTTCTACAACGACTTGATCGGCATCAAGCAGATCCAGAGCCAGGTAGGAAACCCCAACATCACCTGGCTCCAGTTGGAATCCGGGATCATGGTGCACCTCATCGAAACCCCTGACGCCCCGGCGATGCCTCACAATATCCACCACGCGTTCGAGGTTGAGGACTTCGAGGGGACCAAGAAGATTCTTGAGGAGAACGGGTACAAGGTGGATCATGAGGGAGTCCGCTACGATGGACAGGCCTTTTTGTTCGTCGACGACCCCGACGGCAACAACGTTGAGTTCTGCACTGCGGCCGGCTACGCTCCAGCTCCGCCACGCCCATAGCCGCCTTGGTGTTCTGCTTTCATGACTAGCATCGCACCGATATTCCGAGTTCTGGTCACCGACACGGTCTGGCCTTCTACTCGACCTGAGCAAGAGGTTCTGGACCGTATCGGGGCGGAGATAATCGAAGCCCCGGAAGCTTCAGAAGCTACCCTGGCGTCGTTGGCCGTCGATGTAGACGCCATCATGACCTGTTTCGCTCAAGTGACCTCCACCGTGGTGCGGGCGGCGAAGAAGTGTCAGGTCATCAGCCGTTATGGCGTGGGCGTCGACAACATCGCCGTGGACACCGCTACCGAAGAAGGAATCGTGGTTACCTACCTGCCAGATTATTGCGTGGACGAGGTGTCGGACCACGTGATGGCCTTGCTGTTGTCTTGGAACCGGCAGATAGGTTTCTACGATGCGGTGGCCAAGGAAGGCCGATGGAGCGGAGTTGCTTCGCCGGTGCCTCTGGTACGTCTGCGTGGCCGGACGCTGGGTATCGCCGGGTTAGGCCGCATCGGCCGGGCGGTGGCGGCCAAGGCGCAGGCCTTCGGGTTAGATGTCTTGGCCCACGACCCTTACATGCCAGACGGCATTTCTCCTCCCTCCAACGTTCGCTTAGTAGATCTGCCAACCCTGTTGGCCGAGTCGGACTACGTCACCCTGCATACACCCCTGAACGATGAGACTCGCGGGTATATCGGCGCCGGGGAGTTTGCGATGATGAAAACCTCGGCGTTCATCATCAACTGCGCTCGTGGACCCATCATAGACGAAGATTCCCTGTACGCCGCCCTTCGCGACGGTCAGATCGGCGGCGCGGGATTGGACGTGATGGAAGTTGCCGCCCCGCCGGCGGACCATCCGCTATTCGCTCTGGATAACGTGCTGGTCACCCCCCACGTGGCCTTCCTGTCCCAGCAGTCGGTGCTGGAATTGGAAGTCCGCACCGCCCAGGCTACGGCCGATGTTCTGCAAGGGAAGATGCCGGAATTCCTGGTCAATCCGGCGGTGTTGCCCCACTCGCGGGTCAAGCTGGCATAGCCGTTCGCGCACGCACATTTCAGGCGTGGCGTTGACACCTTTGGGGTCTGGGTGTACGTTGCCGAAAGCGATGTCCTTGCCAAACAACATATTTCTAGTGGGATTCATGGCCTCGGGAAAAACCAATGTCGGCCGGATATTGTCCCGGCTTATCGGTTGGGAGTTTGTTGACGCTGACCTTGAGTTGGCGAAACGGACCGGGAGGTCGATCCCCGAGATTTTCCAAGAAGATGGCGAGGACGCCTTTCGAGACTTGGAACGATCTCTTATCAAAGAACTTGCCTCAGACTCGAAGAAAGTCATCGCCATGGGCGGTGGGGCTTTCGTCGACCCGGACAATAGAGAGCAGCTGTTGACTCACGGTTTGGTGCTCTGCTTAAGGGCGGAACCGGAGACGATACATCGGCGCATCACTGAAGGCATGTTGGGCGGCGCGGAGTCCCGCCCCTTACTTGCCGGGACACCGCCGTTGGAACGCATCAAGGAATTACTGGGCGAAAGGACCGAATCTTATGCCAAAGCTCACCATACGATAGACACTGACTTCCTGACGACCGAGCAGGTCGCTCAAGAGGCGTTGAAACTGTTTAATGAATCGGATGCCGGAACTGGAGGATAAGTTTATGGCCGATGAGAATCTGGCCGCTGTAGTTAATCATGCGGGTGGCAGCTACCCCGTCGTCGCCGGATGGGGCATTCTTGACGACCTCGGACGACGACTTGTCGACCTAGGGCTTAAAGGTCCGGCTTACATAATCACCGACACCAACGTCATGAACCCCTACGGACGGCAAGCCCAGTTGGCGTTACAGAAATACGACATCGCTGCCCACATCTTCATCATCCCCGCCGGGGAGACCAGCAAGAGCTTCAGCCTAGTCCAGTCGATCTACGACTGGTTGGTGGAGCGCCGCGCCGAAAGAGGCCATCCCATAATCGCGGTTGGTGGAGGAGTGGTTGGCGACCTTGCGGGCTTCGTGGCCGCTACCTTCTTGCGGGGAGTCCCTTTCGTCCAAGTTCCCACCAGCATGGCCGCCATGGTGGATGCATCTATCGGTGGCAAAGTCGCGGTTAACCTGCCCCAGGCCAAGAACTTGGTCGGGGCTTTTTATCAGCCTAAGGGAGTATTTGCCGACGTCCAAGCCCTATCTACGTTGGGCAAGCGGGAGTTGGCCGAAGGCTGGGCCGAAGCGATAAAGCACGGCTTCATCCTAGATGCCGATCTGGTGGACACCTTCGAGAAAAACGCTGAGGCGTTGATGGAGGTTGAGCCGGAGATTTCCACCCAGGTGATCCGGCGCAGCATGGCAATCAAAGCTGAGATAGTCAGCCAGGATGAACGGGAAACTCTGGGCATACGCATCTTGCTGAACTACGGCCACACCATCGGCCACGCTTTGGAGGCATCCACGGAGTACGGACGCTTCTTCCACGGCGAGGGAGTGTCCGTAGGGATGATGGGCGCGGCCCGGATGGCGGAGCAGATGGGAATGATATCGGCGGAGTTGGTGGACCGCCAAGACCAACTTCTGCGCCGGTTCAACCTGCCCACCACTGCCGCTGGCGTGGACATTGACGGGATATTCCGAGCCATGTCCATGGACAAGAAAACCGAGGCTGGGTCCAACCGTTGGGTGATGCTTGAGGGTGTCGGCAAAGCGGTGGTCCGCCGTGACGTCCCCCGTGTCTTAGTTGAAGCCACTGTGAGGGAATTGATAGGTTAGTTGTCTGCGTTGTTTTCCGGACCCTTTACGGACTCGGCCTCCTGATTTCCTCGCCTGCCCATCTGGGCGTTTAACGCCATGCCCGCGATAACCAGGCAAATTAGTCCGCCGAACCCCAATAGCATCCAGTCCGCCGCCTTTGAAAGGTAATCCGCATTTGAAACAATATAGGAGGCCTGCTCCATCCCTACGGCGATGCTTCCGCTGAGGACGGTCAAACCGAACAGGATGCGGATGCGGGCGGGGTCCACCAACCTGTTGGCTGCAGTCCCCAGTTGAGCTCCAGCCGAGGCGGAAACCAGCATTATCGCCACCATCAGCAGGTCAACTTCGTTAGAGTAGGCTTTTATCAAAGTTCCCATCGACCCGGTAATAACGATCTGGAACAGGTCGGTGCCTATGGCTACCGTGGTGGGCACTCCCACCAAGAAAATCAGCATCGGCATGAGGATGGTCCCGCCGCCCGCCCCCAACAGACCGGCGAACAAACCAGTCGCCACTCCCGCCACCAGGGGGACAAACACGGAGATGCCCTTTATACCGGAAACAGGCAAGGAGATGTAGGTTGAAACGGTCCCGAATCCAGGGACTCGGACGGAATGAGGGGGGATTCGCATCGATTGAATGCGCCGGGCAAGTCCGGCCGTGGAGACCTCTCCCTCTCCCTCTAGCTGCGCTTGTGGCCGCCGAGTCTTCAGAAAATCGTAAATAATGAAAATCGCCAGGATGGCCAAAACTACCACGTAGATATAGCGGATGGCCGATTCGACTACCCCGGCCGCAGAGAGTAATCGGATTATCGACTGAGCCAAGAACAGGGCCGGTATGGTACCGCATACCAACAATACCCCCAGCTTAACGTCTACGTTGCCCATGCGGCGGTGCTTTAGGGTGTTGATGATGGATGAGCCCATGATTAGCGTGAGTCCGGTGCCCACGGCAAACACGGGAGGGACCCCGAATACCAGCAAGCCTCCGGTGATAAGGAACCCGCCCCCAACGCCAAAAAAGCCGCTAAGAGTGCCCAGAATCAATCCCAGGAGTAGCAATAGTGGGAGGGGAACGACCACGCCGGCGTTGGGGAATAAAAGGTCCAAACTTACTGTACCCTCCGGCCCTTGCCGAACGGGCTGATGGTCGGAAGCAATCGAAAGATCGCTTCCCAGAAGAAAAATAGAACCAGGCTTATCACGGCCACGACAGCCATGACGAACAAAGCCCACAGCAGGGGATAACTACTGCTGAGTGAAGTTGAAAACTCGCTGAATGCTTCGAACATGGTCTATGCCTACCGGGTCGTTATTGTTGCGTCCGGGGGGAGTGCCGGGATACCATACTCCCCGAATCACTCCGATTGGAATCGCTTGGCTCCTGAATCGCTAGTTCCCCCGGTCTCGAACCGCTTTCTGATAATATCACGTAAGACGCCCATTGGCCGGACAGCGGCGCATATCGGGTATATCCCTTGTGTGAGATGTGATTCTTGAGTTTTTCTTTCCGGTTGGACCATACGGACGGATTGGCCAGGGCTGGTGAGTTAATCACCTCACACGGCAACGTAGCCACCCCGGCTTTCATGACTGTCGCCACTCAGGCCACGGTGAAAGGTCTCCTTCCAGAGGAGGTAGAGTCGCTGGGGGCAGAGATAGTGCTGTCCAACGCCTACCATCTCTACTTGAGGCCCGGTGTTGACGCTGTGGCGCGTCTGGGAGGGCTTCATCGCTTCATGGGTTGGTCCAAGCCCATCCTGACCGACAGCGGTGGTTTCCAGGCCTTCAGCATGGGTGCGTTGCGCAAGATTGAAGAAGGCGGCATCCGGTTTCGCTCACACATAGACGGTAGCGAACACCGGTTCGGGCCGGAATTGGCCATCGCCAACCAGCGAGGTTTGGGTGCCGACATCATCATGTGCCTGGACCAGTGCATCGCCCACGGCGTTTCCAAAGACGAAGTTCGCCGGGCCATGGACCGGACTCACCGCTGGGCTCAGATATGCTACGACTCTCACCAGGCATCGGGCAAATCTGACGAGCATGCCCTCTTCGGTATCGTTCAGGGGGGAGCGTTCTCGGATCTTCGGGATGAATCGGCTCTGCACATCACCGGGATTCCCTTCCCCGGCTACGCCATCGGCGGACTGGCGGTGGGCGAGTCTAAGGCCGAGCTATACCAGATCGCCGGACAGGTGGCGGGACAATTGCCCCAGGACAAACCCAGGTATCTGATGGGCGTGGGTTCTCCGGAAGACTTGGTGGAGTGCGTGGCCCGAGGTGTGGATATGTTCGACTGCGTGCTGCCCACCAGAGTAGCCCGTAACGGTGCTCTGTTCACCCGTACCGGACGAGTTGACATAACTAAGCGGAGATACGCAGATCAAGCCAAACCGCTGGATGAGGATTGCGACTGCTACGGGTGCCGGAATTTCTCCGCAGCTTATTTATGGCACCTGTTTAAGGCTAAGGAATTGCTAGCCTTGCGGCTGGCGACGATGCACAACTTGAGGTTCATTCTGAGGCTGATGAAAGATATGCGGGAAGCAATCCTCAAGGACCGCTTCGGCGACTTTCAGCGGGAATTCTGGGACGCCTACCGCCCCACCGACGAAGCGGCGAGGCAGGCGCAGAAAGACAAGTGGCTGAAGGCTAGGGGAGGCTAATTGCCACCGGCGACGGCCGGCACGATGCTAACTTCGGCTCCGGAAGCTATCGCAGTTCCCAAACCGTCTAGAAAGCGGACATCCTCGCCGTCGACGTAGATGTTTACGAAGTAGCGCAACTCACCGTTCTCGTCCACCAACCGTTCTTTGAATCCGGGGTAGGCTCCATCCAACTTCTCTACCAAGTCACCCAAATTGGATGAATCCATCTCGACCTTGGATTCTCCTTTGGTCATGCGGCGCAGGGGGGTGGGTATTCGAACCGTGACAGTCATCAGGGGATGTCCTCCTAAAACTTAAACAGCAGTCAGGCCCCACGGCCTAACCCTCGATAACGTCTCCACTGACCGGGTCGACCCGCACTCCGATGGCGGCCACCCAGTCTAGTCCTCTTTGAATCTCCGTATCATCCCCGTCCAACTCAAGCACTACCCAACCCATATCTTCACGCACGTCGGCCCGGCGAATGTTGGTTACCAGATTAAATTCTTGACCCAGTCGATAGATTATCGGCTCTTTCACAAGCTGCGTCATAAACGTGAATTTGACCCGCTGCGTGCCCATCATTCATCATCCTCCCACCACTAAACCGCTTATACGCTGACCTATAACGTCTTCAAAGGCCCCCATGGAGGGTTTTATGTGCAGCGGGTTGACTACGTCTTCTACCGCTTCTTGCGTCTTCAACCCGTTGCCAGTTATGTAGACCACAGTCAACTCATCGGGTTTGATGGCCCCGCTGTCCGCCAGGTTCTTCAGAGCGGATACGGTGACTCCTCCGGCCGTTTCGGTGAAGATTCCTTCGGTTTCGGCCAGAAGCTTGATACCCTCAACAACGTCGTGTTCGGGGACAGCGTAAGCGGAACCGTTGGACTCGCGCAGTATACGGATCGCGTAGATGCCGTCGGCAGGATTGCCGATGGCCAGGGACTTGGCGATGGTGTCGGGCCGGACCGGAGATACGTGGGGGTTCCCGTTAGCCCAAGCGGTCACGATAGGAGCGCAGCCAACGGCTTGAGCCATGTGCATCTTGGTGGTCACGGCGGGATGGTGGACCGTGTTCTGGTCCTGTCCGAATGAGGACCCCGCAACGCCGTCCAGCAGGCCCAAGCAGGCCAGTTCGTTGAAGCCCTTCCATATCTTGGTGAACATGGCTCCGGAGGCGCTGGGGATGACGACATGATCGGGAACCCGCCATCCCAGTTGTTCGGCAACTTCGTAGCCAAGAGTCTTGCTGCCCTCGGCATAGTAGGGGCGCATGTTGATGTTTACGAAAGCCCAGGGGTAGTTGTCGGCGACTTCACTACAGAGGCGGTTGACCTCATCATAGGACCCTTCCACTGAAACCATGGTGGGTCCGTAGACGGCAGCGCCGATGACCTTGCCCCGTTCCAGATCCCAGGGGATAAACACAACTGCCTGGATACCGGCTCGGGCGGCATGGGCGGCTACACTGCAAGCCAGGTTCCCGGTTGAGGCGCAGGCGATGGTTTCAAAACCGAATTCCACGGCCTTGGTAGCGGCAACGGAAACAACCCGGTCCTTGAATGAGAAGGACGGGTTAACGCTGTCGTTCTTGATGTATAGGTTATTCAGACCCAGCTTTTTCCCAAGGTTGCGGGCCTTGATTAATGGAGTGTAGCCAGCCATGATATCCACCGGGTCGGTGCCTTCGGCCGGCAAAAGATCCTGGTACCGCCAGATGCTCAACGGGCCTTGGGCGATACGCTCGTGGCTAATGACATCGGAGATAGCATCGTAGTCGTAGACGACTTCCAGAGGACCGAAACAAAAGTCGCAAACATTGAGAGCTTCGGCAGGGTTATCTCTGCCGCACTCCCGGCACGTTAATCCGCTAACAAAAGCCACCTGGGACTGGACCTCCATAGACGAATCGGCACTATGCATAGATAGTGGGGGATGGCAGTGATACTATCAAAGGGCATGGGGGTTGTCAACCTGATTAGCCTCGTCCCAGGCACGAATCACCAGAACCGGCGGCCCCGCAATGGGTGATATAATTTATCGGCGATGCCTGGGACTTACGCCTGCCGACCTTTGGTTCGCGTTATTGCCGGAAGCATCGCACTACTTCTAAGTTGAATATTTTCATGCGTGATCACTAGTAAACTTTCGCCTCGCTATCGGTTTAGATCGTGCGGATCGACACCGCCTAATCGTTACCTATTTGGAGAGGAATTGCTTCAGACCCGGAATCTAGTCGCCCTCATGCAGCGGTACTCCATCTTCCTAATCTTGGGTGTCTTCGCTGGGATGCTCGCCGCCAACATCGGGCCTCATTGGTACGAAGAGATTGTGGACTACCACGTCTTCGGCGACAGCGCCGTTCTGTTCGGGCACACAATCACCGCACACTTCCTGATCAACAGCATTTTCATGGTCTTTTTCTTTGGGGTCGCAACTAAAGAAATCACTGAATCGATATTGCCCGGCGGAGCCTTAAACCCGGTCAATAAGGCTATCAATCCGATACTGGGAACAATTGGTGGGGTGCTAGGACCGGCGGGGATGTACCTCCTATTGGCGTTCGTGTTCTACGGAGGCACGGCAGATTTTGGAACAGTTGCCAACGGCTGGGCCATTCCCACGGCAACTGACATCGCTTTGGCGTGGCTGGTGGCCCGGCTGGTGTTCGGCCAGCGGCATCCGGCAGTCAACTTCCTGCTGCTTCTGGCAGTGGCTGATGATGGGATTGGGCTGGGCATCATCGCAGTGTTCTACCCGGACCCGGATCTCCCGGTGATGCCCGCGTGGCTGCTGGTGACCGCCGCTGGCATGGGGGCCGCCTTCGCCATGCGCCGGTTGGGTGTTTCCTCGTGGGTCCCCTATATAGCGATCGCGGGGACCCTTAGTTGGATCGGCCTCATCAAGGCGTCGATTGAACCGGCATTAGCGCTTGTGCCCATCGTGCCTTTCCTTCCTTACAGCGTTGGGACCATGCACGTTCCGGTGGAGCATGGCTCAGCGGAAGCGAAAACCGATGGCGAGATAATTTCAGAAGGAATCGCTGGCGCTCACGATAGCAACAGCCCTCTGGAACTGTTCGAGAAGCAACTCAAGCTCTTTGTGGACGTTGGTCTATTTTTCTTTGCTTTCGTCAATGCCGGGGTGGCGTTCGGGTTTATCGGTCAGGTCACTATCATCGTTCTCCTGTCGCTAATAGTCGGCAAAACCGTTGGCATCACTCTTTTCTCTTGGATAGCCGTCAGATTGGGCTTTCCCCTACCCACTGGCATGGGCATCAGACACCTGGCGGTAACGGGGTTGATTGCCGGAATAGGGTTGACGGTGGCCTTATTCGTCGCTGGTAAAGCGTTTACCGGTCCTCCCTTTCAGGACCCGGCCAAGATGGGAGCGGTGCTCAGCGGAGGAGTGGCGCTGCTTGCCCTGGCGGCCGGAGCGGCGCTCAAGGTGAAGGGATCGAATGATTCGGATTGAGACTGCGATGATATACTTGGGATGAAAAGCTATCAGCCATCAACTCTCAGCTAGAGTAGTCACGCATGTATCTACGAGTGCCAGAGTTCTGAAAGTACTCCGAAGCTGACTGCGGATAGCTGAAAGCTGATTGCGAATAAAGGTGGTTGAAATGATCGGAGTTCTGACCCATCACTGGGCCAAATCTGACAAGATAGAAGAAGCAAAGAAGTTGCTGGACGGCAACGGATTGGCTCAAAGCAAAGCTCCCGGTTTTGGCAGCCGGGAAACTCTCTACTCGATAGAAGACGCGACGAAGATTACTACCCTGGTTACCTGGGATAGTAACGATATCTACGACGCCTGGCGTGCTAGTCCCGAACGGACCGTGGCCATGGCCGGGGCCGGCGACCTCTGGTCACAGCCTCCCGAATCGGAGCGGTTCGAAGTAGCCAGCTAGTCTACAACTGGCTCGACACCGGCGGGAATAGACACCAATGGGGTTTGTATTCCGTTCACCCTGGCTTCCGGCTGTTCCTGAATACCGTTCAGCGATGTTGTCGCAACAGCAATTGCCGGAAGTGGCTTTGTCTCCTCTACTTCGGAGGCGGGGGGTTGCGGGCTTGCTAAATGAATCTCGTTCCCTTGTGCTACGAATGACTGGCTATCGGGAATGGACTTTAGCCCGTAGGTAATGAGAATTCCAGCCATGGATACCACAAGAGCGGTGAAAGTCATCTCAAGACCTCTGTCACCGCCGGCAATCATGGCTCGAAGTAGCGACGATACTCCCATCCCCAACAAAAACCCCACACTTATACCTACGCAGATTATCACCAGAAACCTGGTTCTTCGCATAATTGACCTCGATTGGATCGAAGGTTCTGTCGTGGGGACCAAACGACCTGTGCACCTCAACCTTCCAGCCAGATTATCCATGAGCAACAAGCAGGGGATGCCCACTACGGGACAGTACTTATTGCCCCATTAAACCGGGTTCGCTTATTTGAAACATCTCCGATTCGAACTCGGTAAAAGCTCCGGTATTCAAGCTCTGCCAATCTTGAATTCAAAAAGAAAATACCCCCGGAGTTGCTCCGGGGGTATTTTCTTTTGCGCTTGCTGAATGCGATCAGTCTATAACCGGTGAATCACCGGAGCGTTCTAGCTCAGGTATTTGCCGTACCACTTGAAGACTTCGCCCCAAGCTTCTGTGGCGGCTGCCTGGGCGTAGCTGGGACGGTCCACGGCGAAGAAGCCGTGTCCGGCGTTGTCGTACCGGTGGAATTCGTAGGTCTTGTTATTAGCTTTGAGGGCCGCCTCAAGCACATTTACTTCTTCCGGAGTGGGCCTGGCGTCATCGTTGCCGAATATGCCCAACATGGGGGTGTTCATGTCGGCGATGAAATCGATGGGGGATTTCGGCATGGCCGGCGTGGCGGGCTCACTGTCCCGGGGGGTTACGCCGCCGCCCCAGCAGTTCACTGCGGCATCGACGCCCTTTAGTGTGCAGGCGCCCAAGACAACCTGACGGCCGCCGGAGCAGAATCCGATGATGCCAACTTTGCCGTTGGTGTAGGGCAACGTCCGCAGGTAGTCGATGGCTGCCTGAACATCGCCCATGGTGCGGGCGTCGGGCATCCCGCCGGCGTCACGGATGCTGGCGCTGTTATCCTGGGGAGTCGCTTGACCCTGCCGGAAATGCAGGTTGGGCGATATAGTGGTGTAGCCGTTGTAGGCTAGTTTCCGCGCCATCTCTTTGGACGCTTCGTCCCAGCCCGGCATGTGGTGAATCAGTACCACGGCGCCGGTGGGGCCCGCGCCCAGGGGGCGTGCCAGATAGGCGTCGATCTGGGTGCCTTCGTGCCCGTTGATAAGTACGGTTTCCGCTAGCATTCCTTCGTAATTGGCCATGAGTTCCCTCCTCCTGTAATCCTGTGCTTTTTAATGGGGTATCCGTGTCTGATTCGGCGTCGCCCACCGCCGAGCGTTGGCGTGAACACTACTACCTTGAGACTGGAGTGTCAACCGGCGCGGTGATTATTGAGGCACGGCCTACCAGATGCAACCCGTTCCCATCGTCTGGGCTTCCTTCGCCAGAGAAACCAGGATGTCCCGGTGTTGTCCGTCCCTGGTCCAGGCGACGGCCAGCCCTTCTCTTATCAAAATCTCGTCGATACTGTTTCCCGATTCGGTGTACACGTAGAGGAGAAGCCGTCCGCCCCGGTCTTGGGCTCTGGGACCCGGCTCTACCCGAACCTGACTCCCTGCTAGGCTGCGCAACCGGTTAGTGGCTTCTTTGAAGCAAGCCTTTCCTCTTTCCGGGGTGTCGACGCCGAACAACCTGACCCGTCTGGATGGCGTATCAAAGGTGTCGCCGTCGATGACTCTCTGCACTGACATCGTTCGGCAGTCGATACAGCGCAGCATCGTCTGTTCCTCGGCAGGCGTCGGAACCGTAGAACAGGCTGCCAAAAGCAGGGCTATGCAGGCCATCAGAAACAATCTAACCATGGCGAGCCCCTACTACCTAGCTTCTGGCTCTAGCCTCCAATATCGAGACAATTGGTATGACTAGGCGAACGTTCTTCCGGTGCCTGCTGGCCCTCCGGCGACATCGGGCCAGATGCCGTCCTCGGGTATGCGGACGATGCGGTCGACGTAGATCCCAGGAGTCTGGATCTGGTCCGGGTCCAATTCACCGGGAGCGACGATGTCGTTCTCCACTTCTACTATGGTGATGGTGGCCGCCATAGCCATGATGGGGTTGAAATTGCGTTGGGCCAAGCGGAACTGTAGGTTGCCCAAAGTGTCGGATTTCCAGGCTCGGATGAAAGCGTAATCGGCGGGCAGCGGGTGTTCCAGAACGTAAGTCCTGCCGTTAATCTCCCGATGCTCCTTCCCCTCGGCCAACTCGGTTCCCACGCTGGTGGGAGTGAAGAACCCGCCGATACCCGCACCGGCGCAGCGGATACGCTCAGCCATCGTACCTTGGGGCACTAATTCAGCTTCGATCTCATCATCGGCATACATCTTGGCGAAGGGAGTCACCCGGGAAGGGTGGGTGGGCGCAGTGAACGCGCAAATCATCTTCTTAACTTGGCCGGCTTCGATCAGCGTCCCCACATCGACTCTGCCGTCGGTTCCGCCGTGGCCATTGGATATCCCGGTAAGGCCCTTGGGCCCCAACCGGTGCAGGGCTGCAATCAGGTTCTGAGGAGAGCCGATGCCGCCAAATCCGGGAAACATTATGGTAGAGCCGTCGGGAATGCCCGCTACGGCTTGGTCAAAAGTCTCGTAAATCTTGTTCTTCACTGATAAATTCTCCGTTTATACACTTGAAAACACAGTTCCGGGCAAAGTTTATAACGAGGGTGAGTGTATTTGCATAGGCGTGGGCTGTCAACGATTGACGCGGCGATGGAACGGTCCCGTCGTCTAGCCCACCTTTCGTAAGGGTGGTTGGGGGATTCCCCCCAGCTCAGCCACCCTCCCCTTCAGCCAACGCCTGAAACACCTTCTCCGCCGTGATGGGCAAGTGCTTAATACGCGCTCCCACGGCGTCACGGACCGCATTGGCGATGGCCGGGGCGATAGCTCCGCACGGGTTTTCTCCGATGCCCTTGGCGTTGTAGGGGCCAGGACCGGAATCGGACTCCAGCACCACCGTTATTAACTCCGGTATATCTTTGATGCAAGGTATCTTGTACTCGCCGAAAGTGGTGCTGGTTACCCGGCCTTCGTCCACGACCAGCTCTTCCGACAGGGCGTAACCGATGCCCTGGATGATTGAGCCGTCTATCTGCCCCTGGTGGTCCACCGGATTCAGGATCTTACCCGAGTCATGGGCCGTGGTGAAGCGCAGAACCTTAACCTCTCCAGTTTCGGGGTCCACCTGAACTTCAGCGACCTGGGCGGTGAATGAACTGACCGGCGCCGGTGACGGGTCCCGCACGTGCCCGGTGCCTACCACCTGACGGTTCAACCGTTGCAGCACGTCTGACCACGGCTGATGGCCGCCGGAATCCTGCCGTACAATCTCCAGCCCTCTTAATGACATCTGCTCTTCGGGCCAGCCGAGAAGGTCTGCGCCCACACTTATAAGCTCTTGGGCTGCAGCCCGCGCCGCTCGGTAGGCGGCCAGTCCCGCCACCCGGGTCACCCGGCTGCCGCCCACGCCGGTATCGAAGGGAACGCCGTCGGTGTCCCAGACTTCGACCTGGATAGCGTCAACCGGCAGACCAAGTTCTTCGCCGACTATCTGCCGCAGCAGGGTGTAAGTGCCGGTGCCGGGCTCGAATATAGCGGTATGCACCACTACCGAGCCGTCGGGATTCAGCGTTACCGACGCATGAGACTCGCCGCCTGCCGTAGGACGGTCGGACATCGCGACGCCGCGGCCGATGTTGGGGCCTTTGTGCGTCCGGTAGCCCGAGGCGGTTACCGCGGCTTCCAGCGTTTCTTGGGCACGAACGTTCTCGAATACGTTCCCCAGTGGGTTCTCGTCGCCCTGTTGAAGCACGTTCTTCATGCGGAGGACCAGAGGGTCCATGCCCAGTTGCCGGGCAATCTCGTCCATGTGGGACTCGGAGGCGAAGACCGTCTGAGGCTCGCCGGGGGCGCGCATGAATCCTCCGGGCACCGTGTTGGTGTAGACCTGTACTCCTTCCAATAGAACGTGGGGAATCCGGTATGGCCCGCCCGCCTTGGCCGCCCCGCCCAGGTTCACTCCCGGCGCAGGCTTGAAACCACCGTAGGCTCCGCTGTTGAAATAGACGTGGGATTCTTGGGCGACCAGCGTTCCATCCCGCATAACCCCAGTCTTGAGTTGAATCACGGCGGCGTGGCGGGGGTTGCCAGCCGTAAATTCCTCGATGTAGTCCATGGCCATCTTCACCGGGCGTCCGGTGCGGTTGGCCAGGTAATACGCCAGAGGGATGTCCATGGGTGAGCCTTTCCCGCCAAAATCGCCGCCGATGCTGACGGGATTTATCAGGATACGCTCCTCCGGAAGCCCCCAGGCTGCGGACAGTTGTTGCTTCACGGCGTAAGGGACTTTGCTGGACGCCCACACCTGCACCCGGCCAGCGTCGTCGATCCAGACCAAGCAGGTGTGGCTTTCCAGGTAACCCTGGTGCTGTCTAGCCACGGTGAAAGTGTTCTCCACTATGACGTCGGCCTGGGCAAACCCCACGGCCACGTCGCCCTTGCCCCAAGTGTCCCGCACGAAGGCGTTGGTCACAGTATCCAAGGGGCGCGGCAGGCCGGTGTAGCTGTTGACGTCGGGATGGAGGATGGGGGCGTTCGGTTCCAGAGCGTCAAGAGGATCGTAGACGGCTGGAAGCTCTTCGTATTCAATCTCGATGCGTAGAAGAGCTTCTTCGGCGGCGTCCCGGTCCACCGCGGCGACAGCGGCGACGCGCTCACCGGCGAACCGGACCCGGTCTTCGGCCAGTACCGGCACGTCGTACAAGCGCCGCCCGTACCTAACGCCTCTCAGGTCTGCGCCGGTTAGCACCGCCATGACCCCAGGTACTTGTTGGGCGGCTGAGGCGTCGATATGGGTGATTCGAGCGTGGGGGAAGGGACTTCGCAGCACCCGGCCCCACAGCGTGCCTGGCAACGTCAGGTCTGCCGTATACTGCTCGCCGCCCGTAACTTTGCTCTCGCCTTCCATTCGAGGGGTTGAACGACCGATATTGCTGTATGAAACCACGCCTAACCTCCTAGCAATCCAGGGTCCGAGGAAGCATAATCCATCAGACAAAAGGTGTCCAGAAAGCTTTGTCTCCGGCTCACGAGTGGAGAAGATTTTTGGAACCCTACCACTGAGAAGGAACGATGACTGTAAACAATGCCGAGTCAAGCGGGATCGATCCCACGGTGCGCTTCGGTCTGTTCGACTGGATCGATACCAACGGGATGGAGACTGCCGACCTTTACGAGCAGCGGCTAAAGTATCTGGAGTTCGCCGACCAAGCCGGATTTTATTGCTATCACCTGGCGGAGCATCACGCCACGCCCCTGAGCATGGCGACGTCGCCGGGACTGTTCCTGGCGGCGGCGGCCCAGCGCACAAGCCGCATCAGGTTAGGCCCGCTGGTGTATCTGTTACCGCTCTACGACCCGTTGCGGCTGACTCAGGAGATCTGCATGTTGGACCACCTGAGCAAGGGCCGGATGGAGTTGGGAGTGGGCCGGGGCGTTTCACCCTACGAGTTGGCCTTCTTCAACGTGGATCGGGAGACATCCAGAACCATGTACCAGGAGGCGCTGTCCGCTATCCTGCCAGGACTGGCGGAAGGCAAAGTCGCCGCGCAAGGAAAGCACTATTCCATCAACGATGTTCAGGTTCACCTACGGCCATTCCAGCGGCCCTACCCGCCGCTGTGGTACCCCACCGACAACCCCGACTCCATCAAGTGGCTGGCCCAAGAGGGAATCAACACCGTCACCCACTACGCGCCGATAAACGTGGTGAGGGAACTGTTCGATCTGTACAAGAGTGAGTGGGAGAAGAACCGACATAGGGAAGGACGCATGAACGGACACGAGCCTGACCCGAAGCTGGGCATCGTTCGCCACGTCTACGTGGCCGACACCGACGAAAGGGCGCTGTCAGAGGCTAAGGCCGGCTTCACCGGCTTCATCCACAACTTCAACTACTTGAGAAACGAGCACGGCGACTCCAGCGGTAGAGCCAATTATCTAGAGGACTTCGAGGGCCGCATGGCCGACGGCCTGCACATCGTGGGTTCCCCAACCAGCGTGTCGGCGCAGATCAAGTCGCAGGTTGACGCCACGGGCTGCAACTACGTCCTTGGCTCCTTCTTCTTTGGCTCGCTCACCTTCGAGCAGACCATGGAGTCGATGCGGCTATTCTCGCAAGAGGTCATGCCGGCATTTGCCTAAGTGCCTAAGGATGGACTTTGGATATACGATGCCATAAGTTGCCCCACTGGGTACTGTGAACTACGCCGCACGATAGATTCATGAGGTTTGCAGTAGGTTGCGCCGTGGAGCAACTTATGGCCCATTGCACGCTCGTGTCCGGCAATTTGTCAACTAACTATGTTCGCAGAATGCCGTCGTGCCGAGCCTATCCGTCCGTTACCGCGATGGCCTGCACTTCCACCATCATCTCCGCCCGCGCCAGCGAGTCTATGCCGATCAGGGCGCTGCAGGGGAACCCTTGGGTGAAAAACTCTTTTCTGAGTTGGGTGAAGTGGGTTCCGTACTGCATGTCTTTGATGAACACCGTCATGGTGACGATATCGTCCAGGGTTCCTCCGGCCCTAGCTAGAGTTGCCCGGATGCGCTCGAAGGTGGCCCGCACCTGTCCGTCGAAGTCACCTGCCAACGACTTTCCGGTCTCGTCGGTCGTAGCTCCTACACCCGCTAGGTAGATGGTCGTTACGCCGGTGACTTTTATAGCGGGTGAATAGCTTCGCTCGGATTGCGCAGCGTCTGCGAAATACTCTTTAGGCATGTCTTGTTCCTCCATCGCGAAAGTGGGCTGCACCGGACCGATGTGGCCGGGAATGTACCATGCTCGGTCCGGTAGCTCAAGTGGACTTTACCAGTGATTCGGGATGGTACTATGGGCGTGACCTCAATGACTGATGGAGGCATGAATCCATGGAAATCATGGATGGGATACACCAGATAACATTGGGCGGCGACGGTTCTTCCGGCAGTCACCCCACTGTCAGCGCCTACTACGTTCAAGGAATGGACTATGGGGTCTTCATCGATGCCGGTTTTCCCGACGAGGAGCGTACCCGTCCTCTTCTGGACTACTGGCGGGACACTTTGGGCAGCCCAAAAACAGAGTGGGTCTTCGTAACTCACCGCCACTACGAACATGGGGGCGGTGTCAAGCTGGTAAAAGAAACTACCGGAGCTCAAGTGGCTGTCGGCGCAGGCGATGCCGAAGCCGTGGATGCTGACATTGGACAAGGAAGCAAGGTTGTGGACAAACCGCTTCACGGGGATGAAGTCTTCGACTTGGGAGGTAGGCACTTAAGGGCGGTCGCCACCCCCGGTCATACTCTAGGCACCTTCTGCTACCTGTTGGAGGAGGAGGGAATACTGTTCACCGGAGACCACATCATGGGGCAGGGCACCGTTGTCGTGCGGACCGACGAAGGCGGCCGCATGACGGAACACATCGATTCGTTGCGGAAACTGCTGGACCTGGACCTCAAGACTGTTCTCTCCGGACACGGTCCCGTAATGAACGACCCATTGGCCAAGATTCCTGATCTGGTCCGGCACCGGTTGGAGAGGGACGAGCAGATACTGGGGATGCTGCGTGAGGGGACGAACCATGTCGACGATCTGGTATCGCGGATCTATGGGGAGACGAGCGAGCGCCTAGGATTCCTGGCGCGCCACCAAGTGGTGGCCCACCTCAAGAAGCTGGAAGAGGACGGACGGGCCATCGCGGCAGACCAGGCAGACACTTACCGGCCGGCTTGAACACGGCGCAGCGAGTGATCCTACGGCGACGGCAAGGTAGGATTATTCGTCGTCTTGGTGGTAAGAGTCGACGAGGTTCTTGAAGTCCCTAACTTCCAGGCAGTGCTGGCATGTTCCCTGGCTAACCGGACCGTTGGCGGGTTCGATCACCCAGTAATGGGCACACACAGGGCCAGCTTCGACCAGGGAGGACTCGATCGCGGCTTCGGCGACAACTGCCTCGGCTTCCTCGACTGCTTGTTCCATTTCCCTGACTGCGATGGTTGTCATGGTCTTGCTCCTATATGAGTTCAATCAACGTTACTCCGTGGGCATCCTTTGCGGCATCACCCTTTCGGGCGATTTTTTAGATGACAAAAGGGCTAGTCATCATTAACGCCGTAACCCTTACCTCCTATTCACCGCCGGTCAGGATTGTTAAAGCCATAAACCGGTTGCGGCTTGACTGAAAAAACGCATCAACTCTTCTGCCCATCGTATATAATTCGTCGAATGAACCATGAACTACCCAAACTGCGCCCCCTTAGTCTCCACTGGATCAATTACCAGGGAGAGGAAGTTCTTTCCATCCAGGACCCACTCCGGTTGGGAGAAGGCTACTTCATGGTGCCTCGTCCCATCGCCCCGATGCTGACGATGTTGGACGGTACTCGGGACGGGAATGCCCTTCGCACGGGGTTTCTCCTTCGCACCGGGATACAATTGGAATCCAGCCAGGTAGATGCCTTTATTCAGAGCCTGGACGACGCTTTTCTGCTGGAGAACGAACGATTCCAGGGTGCACTGGCTAAAGTGATGGACCACTACCGGTCGGGTCCGTTCCGTCCGTCGTCTTTGGCAGGAGGAGCGTATCCCGGTAACCCTGACGACCTGCGGGAGGCCTTGGACGGTTATTGCAGCAATGCCAATGCTGATAGTCAGGGACTGGTCCGCAACGATGGCAATCATTCCTCCGGACGGATCGCAGGGTTAATCAGCCCCCACATCGACTACAACCGGGGATGGCGCACCTACGCCGAAACGTGGCAGCTGGCCAAGTCGGCGGTCGAGGATGCGGACCTTATTATTCTGCTGGGCACCGACCACTCCGGAAGCCCCGGAAAACTGACCCTGACTCGGCAAGATTACGCCACGCCATGGGGCCAATTACCGACGGACACGAGCCTGGTAGACGGCTTGGTGGAGATTCTTGGCGAGGAAGAGGCCTTCCGGGAAGAGGTCCACCACATCGGCGAACATTCGGTGGAATTGGCATCGGTGTGGCTGCACTACTTCGCCGATGGCAAGCCCAAACGCCTGCTCCCGATTCTCTGCGGTGTGGACGAAAACCTGATGGAGAACGGAGAGGGAAACAACACTCGCCTCCAAGAAGCCTTGTCCTATCTGTCCAAGGTGGTGGCGGAGCAAAACACCCTAGTAGTCGCGGCCGGCGACCTTAGCCATGTCGGTCCCGCCTTTAGCGACACCCTGCCCCTGGATATAACGGCTAAAGCCCGTATCCGGGAGAGCGACCAGGAATGGTTGGAAGCAGCCTGCACCGGGAACGGCGAACGATTGGCGGAACACATGCGCACCCAGGGAGACACCACCAGGATCTGTGGCGCTTCGCCCATCCACTACATGCTGGAGATACTGCCTGAAACTAAAGGCGAAGTGGTGGCCTACGATCAATGCCCCGCCGACGACCGATTCGGCTCCGTGGTCTCGATAGCTGGGGTGTTGTTTACTGAGTGAGCGGATCTGGCCTGCCTATGACGGTGGCTCGGCGTAGGAAAGGAATGACTGGCCCACGACGAGGTTGAGGCTAAATCCAGCTAAACCACCGATCGAAACAAACCGGCTAGAACTCGGCGACAACCTACGTAATAACCTGCGCTACAAAGTGCGGTGTGTCTGATTTTATACTTGTCATGGGTGTTATCGCCGTCGTTCTGACGGTCTCCGCCTTGGCGTCGGGGTTGGTTGAGCGTTCTCCCCTGTCGTTCCCGATGATGTTCCTAGGCTTGGGCTTCTTGCTTGGCCGCGGCGGCCTGGGGGCGATAGACATCGGGCCCCACACTCCCTTCTTGGAAGTTGTCGCCACTTTGACCTTAGCCCTAGTGTTATTCCTTGACGCAGTAAAGCTGCAGATCGGAGAACTGGGCAAGGGATGGCTGGTCCCCGCCTTGATATTGGGTCCCGGCACCGGGATTATCATCGGGCTTGGTGCAGTGGCCTTGGCCCTCCTATTGGGCTTCCCTTGGCTGATGGCGTTCATCGGCGGGGCGGTTCTTTCGGGCATCCTAGGCTCGGTGTCCCTTGGGCCGGCGCTGATTCTGGCGGCATTGGTTATCTTCCTTATCCGCCCGCCGGTGCTGGCGCTTGTGTTGTCCCGAGCCAAGGTGAGTTGGGAAGCTCGGGCATTCGTCGCTTGGTTCGGTCCAAGAGGCTTGAACTCACTGCTGTTGGCGTTACTGGTCGTCCAGGCGGGAATCCCCGGCTCTGAGTTGCTGCTGGCGACCATCGGTGTGGTTGTGCTGGCCTCGGTCACCATCCATGGAGCGACGGCTACTCCCTTTGGCGCGTGGTACGGGCGCAAAGCTGCCGAGGAAATTTTGGACGAGGAGCGGGAGGCTACCGTTGCCGGATTATTTGGACAGCACGAGAGTGAAGTTCCGAGAATCTCCATCGACGAGCTGGCTGAGTTGATGGCCAGCCCGGAGCCGCCGATGATTATTGATGTGCGGGCTCGGGCTAGCTACGAGCCCGATAAAGCTGAGATTCCGGGCAGCATACGGGTGTTGCCCGACGAAGTGCTGGAATGGGCCGCCGACTGCCCGGACGATAAGTTTGTGGTGGCTTATTGCGGTTGAGACGATGAAGCAACAAGCGCCCGTGCGGCGCATCAACTCCGTCGGCGGGGAATCGACGCCGTGGCCCTCCAAGGAGGGTTCGACGACTGGCGTGCCCAGTATCCGGTTGACCCAATCGGCGCGGCAGCCTGACCTGATTCGGGCACGTGTTCCTTAGCTGGAGGCCGTTGGGGATGAAGGCTGGCGGGTCCGGCTGGCGGCGATGACCTCCGCTTCCGCTTGCCGCAACTCACTGCCCAAGTTACGCACCTTTCTGTTGGCTATCATCGCTATTATCGGGAAAGAAGCGACGGCCAACCCTCCGATAGCTATGGCGATGGGCGCGCCGATGGCGCTGATGCTGGCCAGAGCGCTCGCTTGCATCCCTCCCAAGGGGCGGATGTTATAGGTCATTCCGTAGAATCCCATCACCCGGCCCCGGATGTGGTCTGGCACCAACAGCTGTAGGGAACTCTGCGAGGCGGTGTTAGACAACGTGTTGAACACGCTGAGAATCGTCATCAGGGCCATGGCCAGCGGTACAGACTTGAAGATCCCAGCGGTGATAGCGAAGGTGGCCACCATCAATCCGCTCATGATTGCACCGCCGATTATCAGCATCCCTTTTGAGCCAGAGTTGCTTTTCGCCCCGAACCAAAGGGCGGTTATTAGCGAGCCTACCCCGCCTGCGCCCAGAATCAATCCTTGTTCCTTGGCCCCCACTCCCAGCACGTCTACAGTAATCATGGGCATCAGCGGTATGTAAGCCATGCCGAAGAAGCTGCTGAAGAAGGTCATCGCGATTAAGAACGCGAATTTCGTATCCTTGCTGATGAAACTCAGGCCCTCAAGAATGTCGTGGAAAGGCCGGGACCTCGACGTGCGGGCCACATGAGGGATGGGTAGGCGAGAGGTGACTACCGCCATAACCAGGAAGCCTATTCCGGCTATGTAGAAGCAAGTTGCGGTGTTGGCGACCGCGATGATTATCCCGGCGATGGCGGGGGCTAATATGCGGGTCCCCGGCCAGATCGCAGCGTTCATCGCGACGGCGCTCATCAGGTCTTTACGGTCGACGAGTTGGGGGAAGAGCACCCGCCGCGCCGGTTGGTCGAAGGCCTCCACCGCTCCGGCCAAGAACGCGATGGCAATCAGATGCCATTGGTTGACCACGCCCATGACGGTGATGGTGGCCAGGAAGAAAATCAGCAGGGCGATGATTGACTGGCTAATCATGACCATGCGGCGCTGGTCGATGCGGTCGGCGGCTACGCCGCCAAACAGATTCAGGACAATCGCCGGTATGCCGTTGGCCAGCCCGATCCACCCCAGGCTCAAGGGAGACCCGGTTAGCTCGAATATCAGCCAGAACTGGCCGAATCGGAGCATCTGGAAGCCGCTGACCGAGGCGAGCATCCCCAGCCAGAATGAGCGGTAGGCCGGGTAGCGTAAAGCAGGAGGAAGGCTGAAGGGCAATCTGGAAGCCAAACTCAGAGGACCGGTAGCCGCAAGAATAGGGGTTTGTTCATCAGTGGTAGTCTAGGTGGGTCTCCACGGTGTGTCAAACCTATAAAACAGGGACAAGGCCCGGAAACAAGCATGAAAGCGTGCCTGACATCGTGCCTGATATTGATGTTGCTTTCGCTAACGCCGCTCGCCTGAGGCGGTTCTGGGCCTGAGCCCACGTTGGTAGCTTCCACCCAAGAGCAGGCACAAAAACTCGCCCGGCGCCATCTGGACGCCGGAGTCGCGCTACATGAAAGCGGCCGCTTTGCAGACGCGGTTCCCGAATACGATCTGGCGCTACGTCTCTACCCGCACTACGACGAGGCCTACATGAACCGTGGCATGGCCTACGCTCAACTGGACGAAAACCAGAGAGCGATTCAAGATTTTGAGCAAGCGGTGCGGCTGAACCCAAACCTGCCCGGAGTCTACGCAGGATGGGGCCGGGCATTGATGGCGATGGGAGAACCGGAAGAGGCGATTCGGTATTTCCACGAAGCCATCCTGCTGGATCCGCTGGATACTGAGTCATATCTCGACCGTGGCGATGCCTACAGTGATATGGGCCGGGACGCCCGCACGTTAAATGACTACAACGAGGCGGTCGAGATAGAGCCGGACAAGGCCGAAGCCTACTACCAACGCGGGTTTGACCGGACCGGTCTTGCGGAGTTCGAACTGGCGCTGGAAAGGCTGCAGTAAGCGATTACTGGTCTTTCTTACGGAGTTGACTAGGGATATTGTTGAGTGTATACCGTCTGAATCACGTGCATGATTTACAAAGGATTGGACTGAACCGTTCTGTAAAATCAACTGGCGTCACAGATCCGTATTGGAGACAAGTAATGTCCAGAGTTGCTTTCGCCACAGGCGGTATTCTTCGCCAAGCACGAGGACATGAGCAGGTTCAAGGATTTATTGACTGGCTCCAGTCCGTGTTTGAGGCAGCCGAGACAACAGAAGGATTCATAGACCGGTCTCGCCGGGAAAAGGAGTGGGGTGACCGCGTCGATCCACATTTCTTCGACAAGGACAAGCACGCTTTTGTTGCGCCCACGCTTTCATTGTGGGTTGATTTGGAGTCGGTCTATGCCTTTGCCTACAACGGGAGGCACGCAGAGGCGCTTTCCCATCGCAAGGATTGGTTTTCGATGCTATATTGGCCGGCCTATGTTGTCTGGTGGGTCAGTGATGACCATGTCCCTACGTGGGAGGAAGCCTGGGAAAGGCTCGAACACCTCAATGACAATGGTCCGTCGCCATATGCGTTCGATTACAGTCAGACCATCGACGACGACGGTCAGGCAGTGCAGTTGCGCCGAAATATCATCCAAGACCGGGCGAAGTCGGTCCTCAGCTAAGATTACTCAAATTATCTCGCCAATGCTAAGAAAGATAAGGCCCTACCTATTCTCCGCATAGTTTGATCCACTGCATTCTCTGCTCAGGATCCATACTCAGGTAGTAGACCCGGAAGAACATGTATTTAGCGCCTAACTCGTCCTGGCAACTCTGAATCTCCTCCGTAACCTCGTGGGGGCCTCCCCCGATAATCCGGTCCTCTTTGAGCTCCTTGAACGTCTGGTCATATCCTTCTCTAGGTGCAGGCTAGAGTGGATCGGTGGCGTTGCCCCTTTCAAGAACCTGGGTCTCGAGCCAAGACAGTAAGAACTCGGTAATCTCACTCCAGACATCCTCTCTAGTCCTGCCGCTGGATTTGAGCACGGAAAAGCCGTGGTCGGCCCCTTCCAATGGGAGAACCGTTGCGCTTGGAACCGTGGCAGCGGCTGTTGCCAGTTCTTCAGGTGTTGCGAATGCGTCCCGTGTTCCGGAGCAGAAAAGCGTCGGAGCCTTGATTCCCGGTAGGTGTTTGTCCCGGGACTTAGTTGGATTGCCCGGAGGGTGAAGAGGGTAAGCAAACAAGGCCAGGGCGTCAACTGTAGTGCCTTGGGCCGCGACATGAGACGCTATGCGGCCGCCCATCGACCTGCCGCCGGCGATCAGCTTGGTGTTTGGAATCCTGACAGTCTCGATGACCTGATTCCAAGTCTCTTCCAGGAGGGCGGGAGAATCGGGGCGGCGCTTTCCAGCCTCCATGTAAGGAAACTGGAAACGGACGAGCGCGATTCCCTCGTGGACCATCCGCTGACTCAAGTAGCTTCCGAAGGGATCATTGTTGTTGGAGCCTGCTCCAGGCGCGTAGATGAACAAGCTCTGGGCCGGCTGGGCGTCGGGCATCGTCCTGATCGCCGTCACCGAGACATCTGGCCGCACGCTTATCTGAATCGTCTCTTCGTTCATTTTCCCTCGCCGGTTCCACGGTATCAGTCATGATTATTAGAATAAGGCACAGACCGCGCTGACATCTTGACGTTGCCGGGTCCGATGACCGGTGGATAGTCTCGAATCATCGGTCATTTTTACCGGTACATTCGCGGAGACCGGGCGGTCATTGTTTTCGGAAAACGGGCTGGCGTGTTGGGTGTGGTCGACAGTGCTGTTTTTCAGCGAACCCTTGACTACCCCGATGATTATTCCCCCGGATATCACGTGATTTTAGTGGATGACGCAGTGGTCACTGTTCGCTGGGACCAGGTCAAGGGAGTCTAGGCCAGACCAGAAAAGCCTACTACCGCGATGGGCTTGGCCCCAGGTGGCTACCGGAGTCCACCAAGATTGTCTCACCGGTGACGTAGTCCGCCCCTTCCAGTAGCCACACCACGGGATCAGCGGAACCTTCTGGGGTGCCCGCTGTTTTCAGCGGCGCCGAGTCGGCATAGCGCTCTATCATCGCGTTGTACCTGTCTTCGCCCAGCCCCTCCCGCCACCAACGGGTCTGCATAACGCCTGGAAGCACAGCGTTCACCCTGATCTCTGGGGCCAGTGCCCGCGCCAATGACATGGTCATTGTGTTCAAAGCGCCCTTGGACACGGCGTAGGCGATGGAGCTACCAGAGCCGGTGATGCCCGAGAGCGACGAGATGTTGACGATAGCGCCTTTGCCCTGCTGTTTCATCTGGGGCGTTACGGCCCGTACCATCTGGTACGGGCCGACCACGTTCACTGAGAAGATGCTCATGAAATCGTCGGCGGTGAGGGCTTCCAGGTCGGCATGAGGGGAAATCTTGGACTGGGCGGCGTTGTTAACCAGTCCGTCGATCCTGCCGAACCTTTCTATCGCGGCGGAGGCCATCCGGCGGCAATCGGCATCGTCCGACACGTCAGCCCGGCAAAGGAGTGCGCCAACTCCAAGCTCTTCGCAGGCGGCCGCCGTCGCTTTCGCTTCCGATTCGCTTTTGGTGTAATTAATCACCACGTTGGAGCCCTTGCCAGCCAACCGTAAAGCCACGGCTGCACCTAGTCCGGTGGCCGACCCGGTGATGATTACTACCGCACCTTCAAGATTCATGGCAGTGCCTCGGTGAATAAAGTATTTGTGGGGAAACCGACCGGTATAGTTTAGACGATACTTGGGGTAGCCGCACGGCTGTCCTGCAGTTGTAGCGTTGTCGGATGCGTGTAGGGGTGGGTTTCAAACCCACCCCTACGTTCGTTACAGCGGCGCTCCGTTTTCGGGCTTGAATTTACAAGGGGACACGTGCCTAGTCAGGCACGATCATCAGGGTACGGTGGAAAGGCGCAAATAACGGCCTGAGTTCTCCCACCTCACCTTCTTCATCGCCGTTTCTCCCGCCATTCGATCACAGTACTGGAGTGGTCCGGCATGGTTCTCTGACTGAGGTTCTCTGGCGGCGGAGTTTGGAGAATAAGGCTTTTACCCGAATTGGGTTGAGGACCCGGCTAGGGGAGCATGAGGCCGGCGATGTTTCTTAGTTCGTAGTCGAACATGACCCAGCCGACCCCGTCTTCTGTGAAGGGCATCTCAAGAAGTGCGTAGATCTTGCTGGAGAAATTCTCGACGGTATGTGCCCCGAATATGAACAGACTGTAACGGACACGAGCCTCTCCGTACTCTTCCAGGTCAGACTCGATCTGTGCCCGGTTAGTCTGCCAATGTTCGACTCTTTCTTCGAAGGGGGTTGCCGGTCAAACCTTGGCAGTTCTCCGGCGGCTTCGTGCATCTTTTCGGTGAGGGCCCGGGGCACGCCGTGGCGTTCCCAAAGCGCGGCGTAAAGGACTTCGTCAATCTCTTCTTGGGCGATGCCCTCCCCCTTCAGCCATCGGCGCAGGGTTCGGTCGAAGTTGTCCGGACGCTGGCGTTCGATGGTTGGGAAGTATCGCCCATCGTCCCAATGCTCATTCACCCAATGGGCGGACTCGCCCTGGAGTCCGTACTTATAGATGATGGCCCGGAGGTTCTCCGGATAGGGACTCCGGTCCTGAGGGTCCGGGCGTCTTTGTCGAGAGCTGGTCAAACCCAATCGTTCCAAATTATGCCTGTTTCACGTTTGTGTCCGCGAGATTTGCTTGCATCATACAAGACGACGGGGTGGTTGTGGTTCGTGAATTTAAGGCGTGTTGCTTCGCCTTTGAGGATAGCGTGTAAGAAGTTCAGGAACTTGGAGAGGTGTTGCTCGGGCGGACAGTGGTCAGACGGTATGTACCGGTGAGGCGATGAGAAACCGGCTTGAGGAGACAGTGCCTATGCCGTGATGTGGTTCGACACTAACGGAAGTTGCAGTCATGTCCTTCGACAAGCTCAGGACGAACGGTCATAACGGCGGGCGTATGCGGTATCGAATCAGCCCCGTAGTCCTATGGCGCTAGCGGCCTCTCTAATCAGCGAACTGGGGCATGACTTCCTTGGCGAATAGCTCCAGCGAGTTCATAACCTTGCGGTGTTCGATGCCGCCATAGTTGATGAAGAAAATCAGGTTCTCGACGCCCGACTGCCTGAGTTTTTCTACCTTCTCGGCTATCTGGCCGGGAGGTCCGAAGAGGGCGACGTTGTCGAACATGGCGTCGTAGTCGAATCCGCTATCTCTGGAGAAGCGGCGCCGGTAGGAACTGAACTCATCGGGCAACAGCTCGGTGCGGTTCTCAGGAGGGGCGCCGACTTCTTGGCCGGTCTGTTTGAACCACATAAAGGGAGCTTTGGTGTCCTCGCGGGCCATCTCCTCGCTGGTGGCGGTGTACATGGGCCGGGCTACCACCACGCGTTTCGGGCTGTACTCGAATCCGGCTTCTCCAACGGCGGTGCTGTAGGACGCGACTTGCTGGGCGACTTGATCGAAGGGTTCACCCTGACCAATCATCAGGTTCCAGTCATTTCGAGCGACCCTCTCCAAGCTGGCTGGGCTGGACGCGGCGACCCAAACCGGTGGATAAGGATCCTGGACCGGCCTGGGATGGATCGTCATGTCGTTGAATCGCCAGAACTCACCTTCGTGATCGAAGGGCTCATCCTGGGACCAGGCCTTGGTGATGACCTCCATGGACTCTTCGAATCGCCGGCTGGCCTCGTCCATGGGAATGTTCAGTTTGTTGTACTCGCCCCATTGGAAGCCCCGGCCAACACCAAAATCCAGCCTGCCGTTGCTAAGCAAATCGACAGTGGCGGCTTCTTCGGCGACCTGGATCGGGTTGTGGAAGGGTAGGACGGTGACGGCGGTGCCTAGGCGAATAGTATCGGTAACCCCGGCTAGATAAGCCAGAACGGTTAGGGTAGAAGACACTATCCCGTGGCGTGAAAAGTGGTGCTCGGTTATCCAAGCGGAGTCGAAGCCCAGCTTCTCGGCCCATTGGATCTGCTCCAAGGCCTCTTTGTAATACCTGACTTCAGACTTGGGGTCGGGCAACTGCACCGATTGGAAAAGGCCGAACCGCATCTTGATGGTCCTCCGAATGGGGCGGCGGCGGGCAAACATTTCACCGCTGCGATAGATTTTTGATTCCTGCATAGGCCGGTTAAGGCGAGGCATCCACCATTCTGGCGAATGCCCTTAACCAGAGTCGAACGGGCACTAGCGTTCTATGGATTCCAGCCTGCGCCGGAATGACGCTAGTTCCGCTCGGTCCCCGTTGGTAGGGAATAGATACTGACTTCCTGAGGCGGAATCCTACGTAGGCAGAACCGGCTCGGTGCGGTCTTCCGGCAAGGTCACTTCAAAGGCATTGAGGAAAAAGGCTGTCTGGGCGTAGCCACTCATCAACGCTGACAACTCCACCAGGTGTTGGGTGCCGAACACGTCCAGGGCCGTTTGGAAGGTTGACTGACTGACTTTGTGGTCCTTGAAGTATTCCTGGCAAAAGTTGACAACCGCGGCTTCATCGGCGGCCATGGTGGGTAATGGCTTCTTGTCCCGTATGGCGTCTACCAAAGCGTCGCTGACGCCCTCTCGGCGGGCCGCCGGAGCGTGGGCGTTCCAGACGTAGGGACAATCGTTGGCCCGGGCCGAGGTTATGATGGCCAATTCCTGGATCCGCTTGGGGAACTTGGTCTCATAACGCAGGTAACTGGTCAGGTGTCCGCGGCGCCGGGACATCTCGGGGCTGGCGATGGTTATGGAGCCGGGGCCGCCGGTGATGGTGCCGCCGGTTTCCTTGGTCAATTCATCGAAAGCATCCTGAAACTCTGCGGGAACCATATCTTTGGAGACTACGGGTATTCTTGCCATCATCAACCTCGATTAATTTTTTGGACTTGCTGATTCGGATATCCGAAGACTAACTTCGGTCTTTTGTACAAGGGTTAGTCAATGTTGCAATGCTCCTGGTACGGAGGCCAACAACCTGTCTGTTTGGGAGTAAATCCCCTCTCGGCAAGTGCCACGGTAGTGTAACAGCGCCCAGTCTATGCATCAAGCGAACTAGCCTCTAGGGAATATCATCCAAGCTGAACCATAGAGGTGGGAGAACTGCGTCTCTTACTCGTTCACCGGTGGTGGATCGGCTGTGCCAAATAGGTGAAACACCCGAAAGGCTTTGGTGAAGTTCCTCTATTTTTAGTGAATCTCCGTTGGTAGCCTGTTTAATAACGCTTCCTCAAAACCGAGGAATGCATTCTGTAGATTCGGATCTGACCACATTGCCGGAATTTCCCAGATGCCTCAGCCGTAGATGGCTGGGTTGAATACCTAACAACCCGGATGATTCTTTAGAGCTAAACATACCCATCTCATTTCAATCAGGTAGGAAAGTGTAAATGGCTAACGTGCTAATCGTGGACCATCAGTCGTCGATCCGGAAGTCGTTGACCAGTTCATTGAGTGGTGACGGGCATAAAGTCGATGAAGCCACCAATGGGAAGGCAGCTCTTGAAATGGCCGCCAAGAGCCGGTTTGATCTGATGTTCCTTGACCTAGAACTGCCGGGCATGAGTGGGATCGAAGTGTTGTCGGACTTGAAGGGGAACCCTCGAACCAGTGGGATACCGGTAATCATGCTGACTTCCCTGCTGTCTGCCGAGACCGAAGCGGCTAGCCTCAGGCTAGGTGCTTCTAATGTCCTAGTTAAGCCGTGCAGCGGGAGCTCTCTGGAAACAATGGTTAGGATAGCTTTGCGGGAAGGTGAGGATGCAGCGAGCGCAGGGTTGGGCGGTACCAACGACTCCTCGGAGGGCGCGGGGACTGAACCTCCGGCATATGAAGACCGGGAGGAGGAAGTTTTCGCCGAGCACTCCGGTGTGCCAGGTAAGTTTATAAGCACCGGAGGGCGGTTGACGAAGTTGGACACAGCGCTTGACGGGGGTCTTCCCGTTGGCGGTCTGGCGTTGATCGAGGGTCCTTCAGATTCTGGAAAGAGCGTGATTTGCCAGTATCTGATGCACGGGGCGATATCGGACGGTTGGGAGGTTGCTTATTTCACCTCTGAACGATCGGCCCAGGACCTCGGGCAGCAGATGGGGTCCATCGGATTGGCGCTTCCCAGCGGTGTTCTTCAAGATGAACTGTCGGTCCATTCCCTCCATAGGGATTCCTCCGGGGATGGCGACGGTTCGCCCATCGATGACTTAGTCTCCTAGATCGAAAGTTTGCCCCGTCTTGCGGATTGGTTGTAATCGACGAAATCACCGAAATATCGATGGTCAGCGAACCCCGGACAGTGATGGGGTTCTTCGCCACATTCCAGCAACTGTGCTCAACAGGAAGAGCTATCGTCGTCGTCGCTCAATCCGCGGCTTTCGATTCAAGCCTGCTGAACCGGCTACGTCAACTCTGTAATAGTCATATAAGCATGACTAACGAGTCGGTCAGAGGTAGACCGGTAAGTGGTTGTAACGCGAGCAAGCTGAATAACGTGGAGAAGGCAAAGATGAACGGATTCTTCTTTAAGGTGGAAGCTGAGATTGGTGTTAATGTAGTCCCCGTGTCTCAAGTGAAGATCTAGGGTAAGAGGACGGTATCAGGTGATGATGCCGTCCTTCACCATCTCCGCCAGCCTTTCGTCATCCAATCCCAACAAGCCACCGTAAATCTCCGGATTATGCTCCCCGAATCTAGGGATGGGTCCGGCGGTCGTTGGCGTTTTGGAAAATTTGATGAAGCTGGGCCCCGGAACCAGCATCTTCTTGCCGGGGTGCCCATCCACATCGGCTTCCATCATGACTTCCCGTTCCCAGATGTGCCGGTCTTCCAAGACTTCGGGGATGCTCATCGCCCGGCCCACGGGGATGTCGGCAGCCACCAAGGCATCTTCCACTTCTTTAACCGGTCTTTCTTCGCACCACAGATGGAGCAACTCCATGCGTATCTCCGCTTTTTCGGTGGCGAACATGGGGGCGGCGTACTCGGGATCTTCGGAAAGTTCGTCATATCCCATCACCTTGAGCATGCGCTCCCACATACCGGCGCGGGCGGCCCCCGTGGTTACCCACCCGTCCTGGCATTTAAGAAAGGTTCCGGCTCGTTTGAAATCGTTGGTACCCGTTTCGTAGCACATGGCCAGGGCCACTTCTTCCAGGGATATGCCCCCGTCCAGCATGGCGACTTCCAGCCATTGGCCTTCCCCGGTGCGGTCACGGTGTCTTAATGCACCCAGGATCCCCACAGTCGCGTGGAGGGCGGCGGTGCGGTCCATTATCGGTCCCTCGGCCATGATGGGCTGGTCGAAGCCCCGTCCAGTCTGGTCGCCTATGCCGCTCATGGCTTGGATGATTGGGTCGAAGCATTGGCGGTCCCGGTAGGGTCCGTACTGGCCGAAACCCGATACCGACGCCAGAATTATGCCCGGATTGACCCGGCACATGTCGTCGTAACCAAACTCCATGTCGTCCATCGTGCCTGGCCGGAAGTTTTCCAGAACCACGTCGGAGACTGCGACTAGGTCCAAGAACAACTCTTTCCCCTTGGGGTGGCGAGTGTTGAGGGTGATGCTCTTCTTGCCCCGGTTATAGGCGGCGAATTGGACGCTCGTATCGCCGACGAATGGTCCCGAGTTTCGGAGGTCGGCGCCTTTTCTCCATTCGATCTTGATTACCTCCGCGCCCATGTCCCGGAGTATCATTCCCCCTCTGGGGGCCGCCTGCCACCGGGCAAGCTCCAATATTCGAACGCCGTCCAGCACTTTACTTGGAGAACTGTGGGTCATCACACTGCTCCTGAACCATCGATTGATATCACTCGGCAATCGAGCCGTCAGCAGTATAACTGAGGATAGGGCTGCCGGGTGTGCTCGGGTCGAAGGTTCGGAAGAGGGGATATCAGGTCTCGACAGCGTCCGACGGACACGATGCTTTGACTCAA
>CAXEOX010000020.1:0-35859 GCA_963997925.1 uncultured bacterium | reverse complement strand
TAGAACACCTTAGTGCTGTGCTTGCCCAAAACTTTCATTCTGGGTTCTTGGGCGGCCACCGGAACGTGAACCCGCAACCGCAGACCCTTCGCTACGCTCAGGGTGACTATATCGGAGAAACTTTTGAGGCAAAGCTCGGGGCCGATCGATGGGACGATTTAACCGAGCCTGGGCGCTAGAAGCCCCAAGAGGGTTGGTACTCACCGAAGACGCCCCGCAGCACGTCCATCATCTCCCCTACAGTTGCGTAGGCCTTGGCCGCTTCGATCATGAGGGGCATCAGATTATCCGTACCCTTAGCGGCCTGCTCCAAGGCCAGTAGTTTCTCCGCCACGTCTTGGTTGTCCCGGGCCCGCCGAATCTCGTTCAGCCGGTCCACTTGGCGCTTCTCGCCCTCACGGTCGACCCGGAGCAGGGGTATCTCCAGAGCGTCATCGGTGCAATGCTCGTTGACCCCCACGGTGATTCGTTCTTTGCGGTCCTCTTCCATCTGGTAGAGATACGACGCGTCGGCAATCTCCCGTTGCAGGAAGCCTGTCTCAAGGGCGGTCATAACCCCGCCCACGTCGTCGATACGGCGGAAGTATTCATAAGCCGCCGCCTCGATCTGATTGGTCATAGACTCGACGAAGTAACTGCCGCCCAGAGGGTCTACGGTATCGGTAACACCGGTCTCGTGGGCGATGATTTGCTGGGTGCGCAGTGCCAGAAGGGCGGCGTCCTCGGACGGCAGAGCCCAGGCTTCGTCTTTACCGTTGGTGTGCAGCGACTGGCAACCGCCCAGGACCGCCGCCAGGGCCTGCAGGGACACCCTAGCAACATTGTTCTCCGGTTGCTGGGCAGTCAGGCTGGCTCCCGACGTTTGGGCATGGAACCGCAGCCATGTCGACCGGGGATTCTCCGCCTTGAAGGTCTCTTTCATCTCCCTGGCCCAGATACGCCGGGCTGCCCGGAACTTGGCAATCTCTTCGAAGAAATTGTTATGCACGTTGAAGAAGAAGCTGAGCCTGGGAACGAAGTCGTCGATGTCCAGTCCACGGGCGACGCAGTGGCGCACGTACTCAAACCCGTCCGCCAGGGTGAATGCCAACTCCTGCACTGCGTTAGACCCGGCCTCGCGAATATGGTAGCCGCTGATGCTGATGGGATTCCAGCGAGGCATGTGCTTGGTCGCGAACTCCACGGTATCCACCACTAGGCGCATGGACGGCGCCGGCGGGAAGATGTACTCGTTCTGGGCGATGTACTCCTTGAGGATGTCGTTCTGTAAGGTACCGCCGACCTTTGTTAAATCGGCCCCTTGCTTCTCAGCTACTGCGATGAACATGGCCCATATGATGGCCGCCGGGCTATTGATGGTCATGGAAGTGGTGACATCTTCCAGATTGATGCCGTCGAACAGAATCTCCATGTCGGCCATGGTAGAGATAGCCACACCGCAGGTGCCGAACTCGCCGGCCGCTCTGGGGTCGTCAGTGTCATAGCCGTAAAGGGTGGGCATGTCGAAGGCTACGCTCAGGCCAGTCTCGCCATTGCCCAGCAGAATCTTGAAGCGCTCGTTGGTCTCTTCGGCCAGGCCGAACCCGGCGAACATACGCATCGTCCACAAACGTCCCCGGTATCCCGTGGGGTGAACTCCCCTCAAGTAGGGATATTCCCCCGGCATGCCGAGATCTCGTAGATAGTCGGAATCCTGTAAATCTTCCGGCGTATACACCTGGTTCACCGGGATCTGAGAAGGAGTCTTGTAGTCAGGACGGCGGTGCTCCGCGCCCGCATTCTTGTCGCGCCATTGGACTACGTGACTACGCAACTGCTCCGAATCGTCAGAGGGGGTCAATGGGCACCTCCACGGGGAATGAAAAGCGTCACTCGAATCCAGTCTAAATTGGCTCGATTGGGGTGTCAATGTGATGGGTAAACAAAGTCCCCTCCTTGCGAAGGAGGGGATTTAGGGGAGGTCCGGACTCGACGAAACAACGACCCCCCTGTAGTCCCCCCTTCGTAAGGGGGACGAGTACGAAAGCATCTTAAGGGCGTTAGGAGTTGATTAGCCGGACGAAACGGCGGCGGCCGACTTTCAAGACGGAGCGGTGTGCCAATCCCAATCCAGAGGCCCGGTCATCACGTTCGAAAGTGCGGGCATCCCCTGCTGACTCGGTGATTAGCTGGACGGCTCCTTGGTTTATTAACCGTTTAGCCTCGGCGGCGCTGGTAGCCAGCCCTGCATCGACGATGATGTTGCTCAACCGTCTGGACTCGCCATCGAATGATGGGTCCAAAGACGGCTCGGCAAATTCGGGAATCTCCTCGGGTAGGTCGCGGCGTTGGACCACGCGTTCGAAGTTTTCCTGGGCGGCATCGGCGGCGGCGCTCTCGTGGAACTGGGTGGTGATTTCCCTGGCCAGGCGCTTCTTCATGTCCATGGGGTTGATCGAACCGGCTGCCAAGTCGCTGGAAAAGGAGGTTAGCTCTTCCTGGGGAGCGTCGGTCAAGTACTCGAAATAGGGCACGATAAGCTCGTCGGGCAGGGACATGAGCTTTCCGTACATATCGTTGGGCGGTTCTTCCACGCCGACGTAGTTGTCCAGGCTCTTGCTCATTTTCTGGACGCCGTCGGTGCCCACCAAGATGGGCATGAGGAAGACCTGCTGGGGCCGCTGGCCCTCCATCTGCTGAAGCTCCCGGCCCACCAGCAAGTTGAACATCTGGTCGGTTCCGCCGAACTCCACGTCAGCCTGAATCTTCACTGAATCGTAGGCTTGGAGCAGCGGGTAGAGCAGCTCGGTGATGGCGATGGGCCGTTGTTCCTGAAACCTCTTGGCAAAGTCGTCGCGCTGTAGGAACTGGGCCACGGTGAACTTTCCGGTCAACCGAAGCACGTCCGCCAGGCCGAACTTGCCGAACCACTCGCTCTGCCACTCAACCTGCGTCCGGTCCTTGTCTACGACTTTGAAGAACTGGCGCAGGTAGGATTCGGCGTTGGATATGACTTCATCGTGGGTCAGGACGGGGCGGGTGGCCGACTGGCCACTGGGGTCGCCGATCTGGGCGGTCCAGTCTCCGACGATGAGAATCACCTGGTGTCCCAATTCCTGAAGCTGGTGCAACTTACGAAGACCTACGACGTGTCCCAGGTGGATATCCGGACGGCTGGGATCGAATCCCATCTTGAGGCGCAGCGGCTTTCCAGCTTGCAACATCCGGACAAACTCATCGTGGGAGATGATTTCCTGAACCCCACGGCGAGTTATCTTCTGTATTACATCTTCGCCAAGCAACGCTACGCACCGCCAGCCTTTCGGTCTTGGTCCAAGATGGCCCTGGCACTGGCCACGTCCACGTCTATCTGTCCGATTAGTTCCTCAAGGCTACCGAAGGTCTGTTGGTCACGCAATTTGTGAACGAATTCCAGATTAAGCCGTTGGCCGTACAGGTCGGCAGTGAAGTCCAGCACGAACACCTCAACCAATCGCTCCGACAAACCAAAGTGGGGGCGAATGCCGATGCTTGTGGCAGAAGAGCGCCTCTCCCCGTCGATGGTTATCCATGTGGCGTAAACGCCATCTCCGGGCAGAGTGGTCTTGGGAGCGGTTTGCAGATTGGCGGTGGGAAAGCCCATCTCGGTGCCCCGTTGATCTCCCCCAACAACCAGACCTTCAAAGCCATACTTCCGGCCCAGCAACCGTGCGCATGTGGCGACGTCGCCTTCCTCCAAACCGGAGCGGATCCTCCGGCTCTTTACCAGGCCTCCGTCCATCATCAAAGGTTCTACCACGTCCACCCAGAACCCTAACTCCGCACCCGTCTGCTTCAGAAAGTCGATATCGCCTTGCCGGTCCTTTCCCAATGCGGAGTCGGGTCCGGCGACTAATCCTTTCATCCGCAGGGACTTCACTAGAGTTTCGGTAAAGTCGGCGGCGGTGACTTGGGAAAGTTCCGCAGTAAAGTCCAAAGGCACAACCAGATCGATGCCCTGCTCTTTGATCAAGCGCACTCTTTCTTCGGTTGAAGTGATATATGCGACTTCAGTGCCGGGGCGCAATACGGTGACAGGGTGGTTGTTGAAGGTTAGGACGGCGGGGATGTAATCGGTTCCAGCTCGCTCAACCAATCGGCGTAGCAAGTGGCGGTGTCCCTGGTGCACTCCGTCGAATACGCCGACGGTAAGGACGGTTTCCTTGTCTGGAGCGATGGAGGCCAACTGCTGGTGGAAGTTCATACCAACTCTGGAACCGAGTGCGCCAGCCCCCGCTTAATCTGCAGTTTATTTACGTAATTCGGCAGTTTGGAGCACCGGCTCGGTGCGCTCGGATGGTAGCACAGGCGCCTGGGAGCGTCAACTTGGAACCGCCTTAACGAAGTCCGTTGCCGGGCCCCTTGTTACGCTACATGCCCGGCGCTCATTCTAGGCAGACTGATTCTTTGGTCTCACAATATTTGGGACAAGAATAGCTTGGTGCGATCGCTGGTTGGGGCTTCGAATATCTGGGAGGGAGAACCTTCTTCCACAATCACACCCTCATCGAACATCATCATCCAGTCGGCGACCTCCCTGGCGAATCCCATCTCGTGGGTCACGACAATCATCGTCATGCCCGATGTGGCCATCTCCCGCATCACGTCTAAAACTTCTTTAATCATTTCCGGGTCCAACGCCGAAGTAGGTTCGTCGAATAGCAAGATTTTCGGTTGCATTGCGAGCGCGCGGGCTATTGCTACTCTCTGCGAACCCCTGGCCATCATAGAACATGGTCTGGACGTAATTTCCCCACTAGGCGTCGCGGGAGGTTGTCCAGGTGACGGTGCGCGTAAGCACGTCCACTTCACCGGATTGGATCGTGGGCCCACGTTCGGATGCCGAGATAAAGCGAATCTCGATGGCTTTGGGATCGCCCAACACCGCTGCGGCCACGGCACGGCACAGGTCTATGTCAAAGCCCACATTGTTTCCGGCTGCGTCCAGAGAACCGTAGCCGGGGACATCGTTCCTGCTGGCGCAGATGACCTTGCCCCGCGCCTTAACAACATCCAAGCGGCTCGTAGTGGATTTCTCCACCTCAACCTCTTCGATTACCTCAACTTCTTTAATCACCTCTACTTCCTTGGTACAAGCGGCCAGTGCCACCATAAGGACCAATATACCCATGAAAACCATGTAAACTTCTTTTCTCATCTCGACTTATTCTCCTCCAATATTTACTGGATATTTTTTGAAGATGGCAATGACGATTCTACTCGACGCGCCTCAAGCTACGGGCGGGTGGGGAGCGTATCGAATAGCGCGTTACCCCTGATTATTTGATTTTATACCGTTCTTTTCATTCTATTCTAAACTAAACTCGCACGCTCGATCCGAAGATTCTCGTTTGATTCACCGAATCATCCCGGTAGAAATATGTAACAAAGATCCGTACCTAGATCGTCTGATCGGGCCATTAGCCAATTCGCGCCTGGGATGATGTAGGATAGTTGAAGTAGTATCGGGACGGCGGACCCTGGTAGCGCCAAAATGCTCAAAACCGGCCCGTTGACCACGAGTAAGTTATGTTGACAGTATGCTTAAATTGTGACCAAGCATTGCCCGTGAAGCAATTATGATGCGTGTGGCAGCCGGTACAGCCAAGGGGCGGCCGCTGAAAGGAGCGGTGTCGTCCGAGGTCCGGCCCACAACGGCTCGGGTGAGAGCGGCAATCTTTAACATCTTGCCGACCGATCTGTATCAGGATGAACGAGTTCTCGACCTGTACGCAGGTACCGGCAGCCTGGGAATCGAGGCTCTCAGTCAGGGCGCAGGATGGGCGGACTTCGTGGATCTGGACCGGCGCCAATGCGCTGTGATTCAGGCAAATCTGAGGTCCACTGGATTCAGCGGACGCTCAAGGGTCCGCACCGGAGCCGTGCTACAGACGCTGAGCAAACTGGAGGGCCCTTACCGATTGGTGCTTTTGGACCCGCCATACAAGTTGGAAGAACTGGACGAGGTCTTGGGAGCGATGGCATCGACTCCCAACTTAATCGACAATGAGGGAATGGTGGTGGCAGGGCACTCCAGGCATCTAGAGCTGAAACCGGAATATCTTTCACTATACAGAGTGTCCCAACGCCGCTACGGGGACAACGCTGTTGATTTTTATCGTAACGAGGCAGGAACAGAGTGACAGCCCTTTATCCAGGAAGTTTCGACCCGGTAACTCTGGGGCATGTGGACATAGCCAAGCGTGCTTCGGCTCTATTCGACAAAGTGATTATCGGCGTCTACGCAACACCGTCAAAGTCGTTGCTATTCGATGCCGAAGAACGGATAGATCTATTTAACAGATCCTTGGTGGGAATGCCCAACGTGGAGGTGAGGGGATTCGAGGGGTTAGTGGTGCGGTTCGCCGAGGAGGTTGGCGCCAACGTCATAGTAAGGGGATTACGCAGCGGTTCAGACTTCGAATATGAATTCGACATGGCATTTATGAACCGGAAGCTGTCCCCGGATATAGACCTGGTTACCTTTATGACCTCCCAAGAGTACATGTTTCTTAGTTCAAGCCTGATCAAAGAAGTCTCTAGGTTAGGGGGAGACGTCACCAGTATGGTTCCCCCTCACGTCAACCAGGCTGTTCACGCCAAATTTGGATTGCCGGTCAAGGAATAATGCCGACCGGGCAAGGAGGACATCATAGATATAGTAAACGTAATCGATAGATTGGAGACCTTACTGGACACCAGCAAGGCCGTGCCCGTTAGCGGCAACGTGCTTGTTGATAAGAAGAAATTGATGGAGTTGGTCGACCAGTTGCGGCTGGCGATACCCCAAGAGGTCAAGGCCGCGGCAGAGGTCCTTTCTCAGAAAGACCATATCATCAGCCAAGCGAATCTCGATGCCAGGCGAACCAAGGCGCAAGCCGAGGATGATTACCACGAGCGTCTGGACCAGAGCGAGATTACAGAAATAGCTCAGAAGCGGGCCGACGATACCCTGGCGGAAGCTGAAGAGCAGGCAAACCGTATCATCAAGCAGACCGAGAGCGACGCCAAGTCACGTCTGGTGGATGCCGATGCCTACGCCCTCCGTAGTCTCCGATCTCTGGAACGCCAGTTGAATAACATCACCGAATCGGTACGGAAGGGTATCGACATGTTGGCAGAGGACACCGTGGTCACCGCCAACGGATATCACACCTAAAACTAGATTGATTCCCGGCGGGACAACCAGAAGAAAGCTTCCCGCATGAGCGCTCCCCCCAAGGCGCTACCCGGCTCAACCGGGCAGCCTTGGGGGTTTTGCTTGCTTATCGTCAGTGGTTCAGCACCGGCCGATCGCGATGGCTACCTAGTTCGACGACGATAATAAACCCTCATAGTAGCCACGCATGGACTGGTGCAGCTCACGCAACCTTTTCTCCACCAGACCGTTCACCGTTCCCTCGGGAAACTCTCCGTGGGGGCCCCGCTCGCCGGCCGTAACGCCGGTCAGTATCTCCAGTCCCTCGTCGATGGTCCTCACTGAGTAGATGTGGAACTTGCCCTCTTTTATCGCTGCAACCACGTCGGCCCGCAGCATGAGGTTGCGCAGGTTCTGATGGGGCACCATCACCCCTTGATCTCCGGTCAATCCGGCGATGCGGCAAACATCGAACATGCCTTCCACCTTTTGATTGACCCCTCCGATGGGCTGAATCTCGCCCATCTGATTCACCGATCCGGTAACCGAGAGATTCTGCTTCAGAGGCAAGCCGGACAGACTGGACATGATGGCGTACAACTCGGTGGACGATGCGCTATCCCCGTCTACCCCGTCGTAGGACTGCTCGAAGCAGAGACTGGAGGATAGGGTGAGGGGCCGTTCCTGCCCGAACTTGGCACCCAAGTAGCCGCTGAGGATAAGAACGCCCTTGTCGTGAGTGCTGCCACTGAGGGAGGCTTCCCGCTCGATGTTAATCACGCCCTCCCTGCCGGCAAAGGTCTGCGCGGTGATTCGCGAGGGGCGGCCAAAACTGAAGTCGCCAAGGTCGTAGACCGCCAGCCCGTTCACCTGACCCACAACGGAGCCGGTGAAATCCAACAGGACCGACCCGTTTTCCACCATCTCCTGGACCCGTTCTTCTACGATGTTCAACCGGTGAATCTTTTTGTTCACCGCTTGCTCCACGTGCTCTCCCAGAACCAACTCGCAGGATGCCTGACCGGCCCAATAATCGGATTCGATCAGTAGGTCTTTGATCTGGCCGAAACGAGTCGAAAGCTTTTTCTGGTCTGACACCATCCGGGCTGCGAACTCAATCACTCGTGCCGCCCCATTAGCATCGAAGGCGCGAAGGCCCTCATCTTCGCAGGTCCGGCATATAAAGGCGCAATAGGCGTCGATGTTGTCCGGAGTGATGTCCACCTTGTTATCGAATTCGGCTTTTACTTTGAACAGGTCCCAGAAATCCTCATTGTCCACAGTCGTAAGCAGGCGGTAGGTGGACTCGTCTCCGGTGATGATTACCTTGATGTCCAACGGGATGGGTTCCGGGCGCAGGCCCTGAGGGACAAAAAATCCGTTCTGCTCCGCCGGGTCTTCTAAACGAATCTCCCGGTTGCGAATCACCCGCTTCAAGCCTTCCCACACGGGCGGGTAAGTCAAAACGTCCCGGGCGTTCAGAACCAGATAGCCCCCGTTGGCCTGATGGATAGAGCCCGGTTTCAGCATGGAGTGGTCGCTGAAGTAAGTGCCCATGGTCGCACGCCGTTCGATGCGCCCGAACAGGTTTCCCCAGTTGGGGTTGGGTTCCACGACGATTGGAGACGTGACTACATCGCTGTTATCCACCAGCAGATTAATCTCAAAGGCAAGGAAGGGATTTCCGGGTCCGGATCCAGAAGGAGGAGCGGAGCCCATCGGAGGCGCAGTTTGTGAAGGAACCGCCTCGTCATCTTTGAACAGATTCAAGTGGTCCAACACGTTGTCAGCCAAGTGGCGCAGGTAATGGTCCACTTCAGGGACGTTCTCATAGGCGTTGACCGTGGGCCGGAAAATGTCGGCTACCCGGTGTTCGGCCGCCGACCTTTCATGATCGTGAATCAGGTCCCAGGACTCTTTCTCCGCCTCACGGACCTTGGCCATCGTTTCCTGGGTCTGCTGCATCAGTTGGTTGCGAACCTCATCTACGGATTTCCGTTGTTCCTCTTCAAGAGCCTGATACTCCTCCGGAGACATGGCCCGGTTTTCGACCATGGGGAAAATAGTCACACCCGTCTGGTTCATCTGGACCGCGAAACCCTGGCTTCTAGCATCCTGTTCCAAGGCGCCCATAATCTCCTGAGTAGTCAGACGCCCTTTCTCCTCCATCTCCCGTCGCTCAGCTTCGAACTGCTCGCTCTTGAAGACTTTCGGCATCTCCTCCCGAAGCAGGGCCAAGATGTAGGTCATGCGGGAACGAAGAGATTTTCCCTCACCGGCCGGGAGGCTAAGGGCAAAGGGCCGGTCTGGATCGTCGAAGTTGTGAGCGTAGCACCAATCGCAGGGCGGCTTGCTCTTCTCTTGGCGCTCCATATCCTCAATGATTGATTCCAAGTGAGCCTTGATGGCACTGGTTTTACCAGTGCCGGTCAATCCCGTAACGAACAAGTTGTAACCGGGTTTGTCCACCTCCAGGCCGAAGCGGATCGCATCCAGAGCACGGTCTTGGCCGATGAAGCGATCGAGGGGTGTTAGCTCATCAGTGCACTGAAAGTTGAAATCCTCCGTTTTGCAAGTCCAGCATGTTTCTTCCCACAGAACCCGGTACTTGTCCAATTCGTCCATCCAAGGCCTCCGAAATCCTGACGTAGCCGCTTCGTCGCGATATCCGCTCGATACGGGCAATTACCTTCGTGATTGTTGCTCGGTAATTATACACTCGCACTATTCTGTGAGATGCACCGAACCGCCAGAGAGACTCAAAGACCCGCCGAGCTACAGTTCAGCCGTAGCCACACCTTAAAAGCAGTATTTCCGGACCGGAGCGAGCATATTCCCGAGACTGCCAGCACCGGTAAACGGGCGTAGACCGTGTCTATTCGGGTTGACATTGAAATTCTCCAGGGAATACAATCCTTAGGCGTACAGGGTGATACACGGAGGCAGATTTCATGCTAGAGATGACCATCGATAGCATCCGGGTCAGCCCGATGAACTACCAGCGGGTTGTGATTCTCAAAGAAAAGGACTCAGACCGCTACTTGCCGATTTGGATCGGACCAGCGGAGGCTGACGCCATAGCGGTGAAGCTGCAAGACCTCAGCGTGCCGCGGCCTTTGACCCACGACCTCTTGCGCACCGTGATTGACACCCTAGGCGCTTCGGTTAAGCACATCTTGGTCAACGATCTACAGAACGACACTTTCTTCGCCAAGATTTCTCTCCAAACCAATGGCACTTCCCAGGAGATTGATTGTCGGCCCAGCGATGCGGTGGCTTTGGCCGTTAGAGCCCAAGTCCCAATCTTCGTTGAAGAAGCCGTGCTGGATAAGGCGGGTATCCTCCTGGACAAAGAAACCGGCAAACCGCTGGTGCCTGGAGAGGCTGATCGACCGGCAGATGAAAAGCCCGTGGAATTGAAGGAAGAGGACATCCGGCGCATGTCGGCTTTCACCGACTTCATCGACACATTGGACTTGGAGGACTTCGGAAAGTCGCAACCCAGCAGGTAAAGTCCACAACTTCTTTCTGAGTAACTCCGGCTGAGAAGTTCCGGATGAGAAGGTCCCATGAATGCAAAACGGGTCTCGGCGTTAACGGCGTCAGGGCCGTTTTTCGTTTCAGGACCGTCGCATTCCGTACCGAGAGTCTCTCAATTGACTTTTAAAATCCATCCTGATAACATTCAACCGGCTCGGCGGCAGGGATGACTTGGTATGTGTTAGCTCTGCGGCTGGCGGGCCTGGGATGGTATGTAGCCCTATCTATCGTCTTCGGTGTTGTGGGCGGCCTAGGACTTGACAAGCTAGCAGGGACCATTCCCCTCTTTACACTGCTGGGTACTCTACTGGGTTCCGTGGTCGCGTTCTGGGGACTCTATAAGATGGTCCAACCCCTCTTGAACGCGGCGGCTAACCCAAGCAAAAACGATAAAGGGAGTAATAGTTAGTGCCATCGGGCAGCGCTGCCAGGAATCTCATGGTCTTGGCCGGTATCGGGCTCCTAGCCCTTATGCTGGCAGGTGCCGTAATGGGCGTAATAGGTCAAAAGATTTTAGGCCTAGGCGATGGTTACGTATCCAAGCCGGAGATTCACCTCCCTCCCCAACCCGTATTCCCCGCAGCGGTTCGTGATTTCCGTCTGGGTTTGACTTCTGTAGAAGCCAAATCGGAAGAGCACGCAGAAGACCCGGAGAAAGTCGAGGCTCACAAGGAAGGTGAGCCAGAAGCAGAAGCTCACGGCGAAGAAGCCCATTCCACCCCTCTGGACATCACTCAATTCGCCGTCACGAACACCTTGCTGTCATCCTGGTTCACCACCATAGTACTGGTGCTTTTCTTCGGGCTGGGAGCCTGGAAAAAGAGCATGGTGCCGGGCCGGTTCCAAAGCCTGATCGAGGGCTTGATCGAAGCCGCCTTGAGCTTCTGTAACAGCGTCCTCGGACCGGAAATGGGCCGAAAAGCGTTTCCCGTCGTCGCGACTATCTTCTTCTTCGTCCTTTTCAACGCTTGGCTAGCGTTGCTGCCCTTCTACCAATTCTTGGGGTTCGTACAAGATGGCGAGATAAAAGCCCATCTGTTACGGTCAGCCGGTACCGACCTGAACTTCCCCATGGCCTTGGCCTTGGTTTCTTTTGTCTTCGTGGAGTACTGGGGAATAAGGTCCCACGGTCTGGGTTATTTCAAGAAGTTCTTCGCCTTGGGGGCCCTCTTCCGGCTGAAGCCGTCCGGATTGATCGACGCCTTCGTTGGCTTTTTGGAACTGGTAAGCGAATTCGTCCGGATCGTGAGTTTTACCTTCCGGCTCTTTGGAAACATGACGGCTGGGGAGATTCTGGTGGTCATGATAACGTTCCTGGTGCCATTCGTGGCTGTGGAGTTCGTATTTGGGTTGGAGTTGCTGGTGGGCCTGATTCAAGCTGTGATTTTTGCTTCTCTCACCCTGGTATTTTTATCAGTGGCAGTGAGCCACCAGGAGCATTAGCCGGATTTAGTATCCCGGTGGGGAATAATTTAGAGAGTTTCTGTTGACTAGCCAACCCGCAGGTCCGCAGGGACGGGCAAGTTATCTGGAATCAAAGTGTTTTCGAGACTACAAAATCACTCTAGGAGGCCAAACGGTCATGGATCTCGTCCTCTTGCAGATGGCACCAGAAGCTGCAAAGTTTATCGGAGCGGGGCTCGCTATCGGATTGGGTGTGGTAGGTCCCGGCATCGGCATTGGAATCCTGGGCGCGGGAGCCATGGGCGCCATCGGCCGCAATCCTGAGGCTGCCGGCCAGATCCAGGTGAACATGATTCTCGCCATCGCCTTCGCTGAGGCCTTGGGCATCTACGCATTGATTGTATCGGTTATCCTGCTGTTCGTGGTCTGACATGACGGAGCTAGGGGTAAATCTTCCCAGCCTGATCGCATACGTTGTCAACTTTGTCATTCTGCTGGGAATACTCTATCTTTTGGCCTATAAGCCGATCATACGGCTTCTAGATCAACGCGCCGACCGGATACGGGAAAGCCTGTCTGCCGCGGACGAAGCGAGGCAGGAAGCGACCAGTGCACGGTCAGCCATCGACGAGCAGATCAACGAAGCTCGCCGGGAGGGTCAACGTCTGCTGGACCAATCCCGCGAGGCAGCGGACCGTTTTCGCGCCGAGGAGATGGAACGAGCCAGGGGTGAAGCCGAAGCCTTCATCGAACGGGCTCATTCCGACATCCAACGGGAACGCGACGCCGCCATCCAGGAGGTCCGGGCCAATTTCGGCGACTTGGCCATAACCGCAGCCGAGCAGGTGATACGCCGCTCTCTGGACCGCCAAACCCACCAGGAGTTGATTGCACAGGTCCTGGAAGAGGGCAGTTCAGCCTCCGGCAGCGGGAGGGCATAGATAGACGATGCCCAAGCGCATCTCCGGCCAACGTTATGCCCAGGCTATTTTCGAACTGGCTTTGGAACACAATCAAGCCGATGAATGGGCCGCCCAGTTGGATCTGGCCAGCCAGGTTCTTCAGGACGCCGAGTTCCGAGCCTTCCTTAACCACGCCGAAGTCCCAGTTGCGGACAAGATTAAGTCGATCGAAGCCGTCTTACCGGACATTCACCCACTGATTCGCAATCTGTTGGATGTTCTGGTGACCCGAGGGTTAGTGAACGTGGCTCCCGAACTGGGAGAGGCGTATACAAAGCTGCTCGACCAACACCATGGACGCCAACGGATCGAAGTAATCTCGGCGGTGGAACTGGAAGACGCCGAGGTGCAGCGTATCACCCAGTACGTCTCCAACGTGACCGGCAAAGAGGTCGTAGTCACCACCCAAGTTGATGAAGAGATATTGGGCGGCATCGTGATTCAGATAGGTGACCAGTTGCTTGACGGGAGCACTCGTACCCGGCTGGAGGCTCTCCGAAGCCGGGTGCGTACCGGCGTCGCATAGTCACCGAACCGAACGAGAAAGACTGACACGAGGCAACCCGAACCAGAAAGAGGGAGTCACCAATGGCGACTAGAGGACAAGACATAGTTTCATTGATCAAGCGTCAGATCGAAGAGTTCGCAGGCGATCTGACCTTGGTAGACGTTGGAACCGTGGTCCAAGTTGGCGACGGCGTTGCCAGCATCCAAGGGTTGCAGGGCGTTCGCTCCAACGAACTCTTGGACTTTGGTAGCAATGTTTTAGGTCTGGCATTGAACCTGGAATCAGACCTGGTCGGCGCAGCCATTCTCGGTGACCCCAACGTGGTCAAAGAGGGCGACCAAGTCCGCTCCACCGGCAGAATCATTGAAGTTCCGGTTGGCGATGCCCTCTTGGGCCGTGTGGTCAACCCCATAGGCGCCCCCTTAGACGGGAAAGGCCCGGTTAACACCACTTCCACTCGTCCTGTTGAGCAGGTCGCTCCCAACGTGGTGGTCCGCAAGTCCGTCGATGTCCCGGTACAGACCGGCATCAAGGCCGTCGACGCCATGATTCCCATCGGCCGCGGCCAGCGTGAACTGATAATCGGCGACCGTTCCACGGGCAAGACCGCCATCGCGCTGGATACCATCATCAACCAGAAGGGCGGCGATCTGATCTGCGTCTACGTCGCTATCGGACAGAAGCAGGGTAAGGTAGCCCAAGTTGTCGGCATCTTGGAAGGGGCCGGCGCGATGGAACACACCATCGTGGTCACGGCCGGTGCGGCCGACTCCGCTCCCATGCAATACATCGCTCCTTACGCCGGATGCGCCATGGCTGAAGAGTTCATGGCCCAGGGTAAGGACGTTCTCATCGTCTACGACGACCTGACCAAACATGCTTGGGCTTACCGGCAGATGTCTTTGCTGCTGCGCCGCCCGGCTGGACGAGAAGCCTACCCCGGTGACATTTTCTACCTGCACAGCCGTTTACTGGAGCGGTCGGCCAGATTGGATGATGCCAGCGGCGGCGGCTCCATCACGGCGTTGCCCGTCATTGAAACTCAGGCTGGCGACGTTTCGGCCTACATTCCGACCAACGTGATTTCAATCACCGACGGGCAGATATACCTGGAGCCGGAGTTGTTCAACGCCGGTATTCGTCCGGCGGTCAACGTCGGTTTGTCCGTCTCCCGCGTAGGCGGAGCCGCCCAGACTAGGGCCATCCGCCGCGTGGCCGGCCGTTTGCGCCTTGACTTAGCTCAGTATCGTGAGTTGGCCACCTTCGCCCAGTTCGGCACCTCCGACTTGGACGCAGCAACCCGGGCCCAGTTGGCACGAGGCCAGCTAGCCACTGAGATGCTGAAGCAGCCTCACTCCAAGCCTCTGAATCTGGAGAACGAGGTAATCATCCTGTTCGCAGTGAACGAGGGTCTTCTTGAAGATATCCCGCTGGAACGCGGGGCAGACTTCGAAGACCAATTGCTGCGATACATGGCATCAACTCACCCGCAGATCGGTCAGGACATCGCAGCAGCCAAAGACCTGACACCGGAGATCGAATCGGCCCTCACCCAGGCCATCAACGACTTCAAGGGCGGATTCAGTATATAGTGAAGATGGGAAAAGAATAGATGCCCAGCGTTAGAGACATGCGCCGCCGCATCCGCAGCGTGCAAAATACCGGCAAGGTGACCAACGCCATGTCGTTGATCGCCGCTTCTAAGATGCGTCGCGCCCAGATCTCCGTGACCCAAGGACGTCCCTTCGCGGAGAAGATCCAAGAGATAATCACTCACCTGGCGGCCCAAACCGGCGATGACAGAGGGGCCGTACACCCCCTACTGCAGGAAAGACCGGTTCAGAGGGTGGGGATATTGGTTGTCAGCCCGGATCGTGGCTTGTGTGGCGGCCTGGTGGGCAACCTGAACCGGGTCGTGGGCCAGTTCATACTGGACCAGACAGTTCCCGTAACAGCCATAGTCGCCGGAAGAAAAAGCAGAGACTTTATGGTCCGCACGGGTCAAGATCTCAAAGCGGTTTTCACAGATCTGCCGGAACGCCCCGAACTGGCCGATACCACCGCCATCTCCCACTTGATCATCGACTCCTACGCCGACGGTGAGGTGGACGAAGTTTACTTGGCCTATACCAAGTTCATCTCCACAGTCACCCAGACACCGGTCATAGAGCGGCTGCTTCCGGTCACACCGGCGTCATTAACCGGCCCGGAAAAAGTGGGCTACATATACGAGCCGGACAGTCTTACCGTGCTGGATAGCTTGCTACCGCGCTTCGTGGATATGGAGGTCTATCACGCCCTGCTGGAGTCCATTGCCAGCGAGCAGTCGTCCCGGATGGTCGCCATGCGGAACGCTACTGAAAATGCCAACGAATTGATGGGCGACATGACCCTGGTGATGAACAAGATTCGGCAGGATAGCATCACCAACGAACTGCTGGACCTGATCGGGGGACAGATAGCCCTGGAAGGCTAACCCGGACCCCCCGGCGAACAGCATGGAAGCGATAATGAGACTTTTAAAGACTTGCAAACTTAGCGGGAGATAACGATGGCTACCGGAAAAATAGTGCAGGTGATTGGCACCGTCGTCGATGTTGAATTTCCACCTGACGAACTACCCAATCTTTTCGATGCCTTGGAGTTGGACAACGGGGGAGAGAAGCTCACCCTCGAGGTGCAAGCTCACATCGGAAACAACTGGGTCCGCTGCCTGGCCTTGGGCGCGACCGAAGGCTTGGCCCGGGGAACCGATGTAACTGACCTGGGTAGAAAAGTGGAAGTACCAGTGGGACCGGAGACCTTAGGCCGACTGTTCGACGTTACCGGTACTCCTCTGGACAACTTGGGACCGGTGGAGACTGCACAACGCTGGCCGATCCACCGCGACCCGCCCGCTTTCGACAACCAGAACCCCGGCGTCGAGATTCTAGAAACCGGCATCAAGGTGTTCGACCTGATAACCCCCTTCATGAAGGGTGGCAAGATCGGCGCTTATGGCGGAGCCGGTGTGGGTAAGACAGTAATCATTCAAGAACTCATCCGTAACATCGGCGCGGTTCACCAAGGAGTCTCGGTGTTCGCCGGTGTGGGAGAGCGGTCCCGGGAAGGGAACGACCTTTGGCATGAGATGCAGGACTCCGGAGTTCTAGACAGCACTGTGCTTGTTTTCGGTCAGATGAATGAAACCCCTGGCGTTCGAGCCAGGATCGGCCTTACCGGTCTTACCATGGCCGAATATTTTCGGGACGAAGCGAACCAGGACGTGCTCCTGTTCATCGACAACATCTATCGCTACATCCTGGCAGGCATGGAGGTTTCGGCGCTGCTGGGCCGCATGCCGTCAGCCGTGGGTTATCAGCCGACTCTGAGCACCGAGATGGGTGCCTTGCAGGAACGCATCACCTCCACCAAGAGCGGATCAATCACGTCCTTCCAGGCTATCTACGTGCCGGCGGACGATTACACCGACCCTGGCATCGTTACCACCTTCGGTCACTTGGACGGGGTGGTTTCCCTGGAGCGGGCTTTGTCAGCCCAGGGCCTGTACCCGGCGGTGGACCCCCTGGCTTCCTACTCCCGCATACTTGAGCCTGGTGTGGTGGGAGACGAACACTACCAGGTAGCCCGCCAAGTCCAGCAGGTGCTGCAGCGTTACAAGGACTTGCAAGATATCATCGCCATTCTCGGGATCGAAGAATTGTCAGAAGAGGACAAATTGACCGTGTTCCGAGCCAGGAAGATTCAACGCTTCCTGACTCAACCCTTCTACGTTGCGGAGACCTTCACCAACCAGCCCGGCAAGTACGTGCCGGTGAAGGAAACGGTGCGGGGATTCAGCGAGATTCTGGAAGGGAAACACGACGACCTACCCGAGCAGGCTTTCTACATGGTCGGAACGATCGACGAAGCTATCGAGAAGGCCGCAGAACAGGCCCAAGCAGCAGCCTAGAAACCTAACGAACAAGGGCCGGTCTTAAGAGATAATCATGGCAACCATGCAACTGGAAATCATCACTGCGGAGCAACAAGTCTTCGGCGACGATGTGGACTTGGTAGTCGCTCCGGGTATCGAAGGTGAATTGGGCATCCTAGCCCACCACGCACCATTGATGACTGCGTTACAGCCCGGAGAGATCCTGATCCGGAAGGACGGCGAAGAGACCTATCTGGCCGTCACCGGCGGGTTCTTGGAGGTCATGGGTAACAAGGTCACCATCCTGGCAGACGCCTGCGAGCGCTCCGACGAAATAGACGAGGAACGCGCCCAGGTAGCGGTGAACCGGGCCACGGAACGCATGGCCAGCCAGGAAACGGACATGCAGTTGGAAAGGGCTATGTCGTCTATTCGCCGGGCCCAAGTGCGGCTGAACGTGGTGCGGCGGCGGCGGTCTAGAGCGCCTAGGCCGGGCGGCGGGGATACGGCTGGGACTAACCCTTAAATCTCGTCCTTAGCCGCAGGTGGGGAACAGTTCCCCGGCTAATCGACCTGATTATCGGTCAAGTAGTAGGTCATCGACTGTAGCGACAGCACCGGGTCAATATTCCTCACTCTGACACCGTCCCTCACCTGAGGCGAGATTGGGGCATAATTCAGCACCCCCCGCACTCCGCAAGCCACTAACCGGTCCACCACGCCCTGGGTATGCTCCGTGGGGACAGCCACAATGGCGATACTGATTTTCTTGCTGCTTACTTCGTCGTCCATCTGGTCCAGCGCCTTAACCGTCAATCCCGCGATCGTCTCTCCCACTACATCAGGATTCGCGTCAAAGGCAGCGACGATATTGAATCCGTCCGGCGTGAACCCAGGGTAGCTTAGAATCGCTCTACCCAGCCGGCCCACTCCCACTACGGCAACGTTCCAGAAGGAGTTGATTCCCAAGATAAGCTTCAATCTTTCCAGCAAGTGGTAGACGCTGTATCCACGCCCCTGCTTTCCGAACCGGCCGAAATAGCTCAGGTCCTTGCGTATCTGGGCCGGGGTGACCTGTAGTTTCTCGCCCAGTTGCTGGGAACTGACGACCTCAGCGCCCTCCTGGAGTAGACGAGTGAGGATGCGAACGTATTGGGGAAGGCGGGCTACCACCACTTCCGGAACGTCGGTCCGGCGTTGGTTCTGCGAACCGGGTTCGAGGTCCATAGAGTCCCTGCTCCTCGCGGCGCTACCACATGGGTCTGCCGGTTCATACGGCCCGGCGATAAGGAAAGACTAGTTTGTACGCCGCGGACACTTGGGGTCAAGATGATTAGGGTTATAATCTATAATGACTATTATATATGCGTCAAGGCATTTGTGAAAATTAGTACGAATGCGAAACCGGCTGCGGGCGCCGCTGCGGTCCGTGCTCAAGCTCCGGCTATATGAGCATGCACATCGGATATTGCCGGATCGAGTTGTTCCTGCCCGACAGCCAGAGTCTCAAGGCCAAGCGCCAGATCGCCCGGTCAGTGGTAGCCAGGATCCGCAATCAGTTCAACGTGACAGTCGCCGAAGCGGACGATAACGACTTGTGGCAGCGGCTTACCCTGGGCGTTTGCTGCCTGAGTAACGATACCAAGCACGCCAACGAGATACTCTCCAACGTCGTCGCCTTCGTGGAGAAGAGCCGGGACGATCTGGAGTTGCTAGACTACGAGACCGAGATAATCGCAGGGCTCTAGATCTGATTCTAAGGACCGAATCATGGTTGACGGAGACCGTGCGGGTTTGTAGACTTCAGATGACGAATCGACGACATCAGATAGGCCTCGCTTAACCTTCGGCAGGACGCGCAAGAACAACCGTCGAAGTTAAAGCTGACCTCAGCAGTGAAAAGCGGTACACGATACGAGGAGCGCAAATTGGCATACGTTGATATGAACAGTGTAGAGTCTGGATTGAGGTTCAAAACCCGATCAGGCTTAATCGTGGAAACCACGGGGGTCTCCCTTCACATCGATACCACGCAAGTAAACGTGCATGAAGTGGTCATCGTCGAGGGAGAAGGGGAAGGGGAAAAATATTTACATAACTTGGACGTCGCGGAGCAGGTCTAACCGGGAACGCCGGACCATTCAGCACGGATTTCCGAGCACATATTCGTACCCAGGTATCGGATCAATCCGTGCTGGAACCGATATAACCCTCGCCGAGTGATGCCAGAAATTCACCCAATGTGTCCCAGTAGTTCCCTCCACCGGCTATGTAGGTGTCGTTGTGAGCCGTTCCTGGCAACAATTGGAACCTCTTGGGCTCATTAGCCGCCTCGAACAGCTTCTGCCCCTGATACAGCGGCACCGTCGCATCCTGGTCCCCGTGGAAGATGAGCACGGGGCGGTGGACGGCCTTGATCCGGGACACTGAATCGTACCGGCCGCGAACCAACAGATGGAAAGGCGTGTAGGGAAAGGCCACCTTGGTCATGTCCGCTATGGATGAGAACGGGGCGACGAGCACCAAGGCCAAAGGCTCCCTGTTGGCGGCCAACTCCACCGCGACCGCTGCACCAAGAGACCGCCCGAAGTAGACGATTTTATCCGGCGCCACATCAGTTCGGGATAGCAGATAATCCAGGGCGGCTCTAGAGTCTTGGTAGGTGCCTTTTTCCGATGGGGTGCCCGGACTACGGCCATATCCCCGGTAGTCGAAGATGAACTGATTCACTCCCAACCGGTGGCTGAAGATGGCCAGCTCATCAACCCGATGGCTGATGTTACCGCCGTTGCCGTGGAACCAGAGCCAGGTAACATCCCCGGTGCCCGGCAGGAACCACCCGTGCAGTTTGACACCGTCTCCGGTGGTGAAGAACACTTCCTCATATTCAACCCCACCCTCGGCCGGAGTCTGCTCAATGACTGAGGATGGGAAGAAGATGTAACGCTTTTCTAGCTGTGACCAGAACACGAATGCTACAACCACTAAGCCAAGTATAAATCCGGCGGCGAGGGTGACTCTGGTGTTCATCATTGCCCCGGGGTTTCAAGCAACTACTGGACGGACGGCGAGACTATCGCCCTGACTAACGGGTTAACGCCGGTTGCCTTGGGCCACCACGTATATAGGGGACCCGGCGGCGAATGACTCCAGGTTTTCCACCGACATCTCCAAGCCTCGCATCGTGCCGTTGTAGGCCATGCCACCGGCGTGGGGAGACAGAATCACGTTCTCCAGTTCGGTGAGACGGTGTCCGAGCGCCAGCGGCTCAGCTTGGAACACATCCAGTCCCGCACCGGCGATCTTGCCACTTTCCAAGGCGGCGATCAAAGCATCCTCGTCCACGGCTAGGCCTCGCGAGGTGTTCACTAGAATCGCAGTATCTTTCATCAAGTCAAACTGGGCTCGTCCGATGAGTCCATGGGTAATCTCGGTGAGCGCCACGTGCAGGGATATGACATCGGATTGGCGTAGCAGGTCTTCGAGAGGCAGGAATTCTACATCGTACTCGGCAGCCCGCTCCGGCGATGGGTGCACCGTCCAGGCTACGACGTTCATGCCTATGCCTTTGCCCAACTGAATCATGCGCCGGCCGATGGCTCCGGTACCAATCACGCCCAGGGTCTTGCCATAGAGTTCGTTGATGAACCCACGAGTCCAGCCACCCTTCCGGATGTGCTGGTCGTTCGTCACTATCTGTCTGGATACGGCCAGGGCCAGGGTCAACGCATGCTCCGAGACGTAGGGCGCGCCGTAGGCCGGGGTATTGGAAACGGTGATGCCCAGTTCCTCGGCCGCGGGCAAGTCAACATGGTCCACGCCGGTGCCCCAAACCGACAGAATCTTCAACGCTGGGCAGGCCGTCAGCACCTCTCTGGTGAATGCTACCGAAGAGCGGATGTTAATCACGGCCTCGGCGTTCTGCATACGGGCGACCGCCTCATCGTTGTCACGGGGGCGGTCGAAGTGCCATTCCACGTTTTCGGCAAGAGCGCGAGCGCGGTCCTCATAGAGCGTACCAGAAAGGACTGGAGGCTCATCGTCGGGGACCACCAGAAGGCTAAAGGGTTTACGGTTGGTCATGCCACTAACGCCTGGTCTCGGGATCGACGGCGTTGTTGGCTGCGTAGGAGCCCTGCTCCTGTTCGATGGAGGCGCTGCGCCCAGCCAAGTCCCGAACTTCTTTGGTATCGGTCTTACACGTGGGACACCAAATCTTCTCGGTGGTCATCAGCATCATGTTGTCTTTCTTTACGTCGAAGGTGCCAAGCTCCTCGCCGCAATCTCCGCAGCTCTGGATCACTGTCATATCGCCTTCAGCCATCGCTCAATCCTTCGGTCTACTCTTCCAGACTATCCGCCAGAATCTCCAGCACATCCAGGGCCTGTTTCTCGCCTTCCAAGCCTTTGGCCTGGATGCCTTCGGTAAGCATCTGCAGGCAGAAGGGGCAGGAGACCGCTACGGTGTCAGCACCGGTCCCCAAGAAATGATCAGTGCGGGTGTGGTTGACCCGAGTGCCACCGCTCTCTTCCAGCCACATGTGGCCGCCGCCTGCGCCGCAACAGAACCCTTGACCCCGGCAATGGGGCTCCATCTCAATCAGATTGAGCCCCGGCACCGATTTGACCACATTGCGTGGTTCGTCGTAGACGCCATTGTGACGGCCCAGGTAGCAAGAGTCGTGGTAGGCCACGTTGGACTCAATCATCTTGATTGGCTTAATCTTTCCCTCGCCGATCAGTCCGTCAACGAATTGACTGTAGTGGAGCACCTCATAGGTTCCGCCGAACTGGGGATATTCGTTCTTCATAGTGTTGAAGCAGTGGGGACAGATGGTAACGATTTTCTTTACCTGGTAGTTATTCAGGGTCTCGATACTCTGTTGGGCCAATATCTGGAAGAGGTACTCGTTGCCCATGCGCCGGGCAGGATCGCCGGTGCAGGTTTCCTCATCACCCAGAATGGCGAAGTCGACCCCAGCAGCCTTCAATACCTTGACCATAGACCTGGCTATCGCTTGGCTCCGCTGTTCCAGCGCAGCGGTGCAGCCCACCCAGAAGAGAACTTCCGCGTCCGGCTTCTCGGCCATCGTAGGCACGTCCAGGCCCTCCGCCCAATCGGTGCGCGAATATTGAGTTCCCCGCCACGGGTGGCCCCGCTGCTCCAGGTTCAGCAGAGCGTTCATCGCGGTCTCTGGAATCTTCGACTCTTCAAGGACCAGGTTGCGGCGCATGTCCATGATGGTGGGCACGTGTTCCACAACGACGGGACATTCCTCCATGCAAGCGCCGCAGGTTAGGCAGTCCCAAACAGCCTCTTCGGATATGGCTCCGCCAAAGAGAGGCGTGGGCTCAACATACTCCGGGTCGCGGGCTCCCTGATGCCCGATGGATACCATGTGGTCCTTCAGGTTTTCCACTATGTGCATGGGAGACAGGACTTTGCCCGTCAGATTGGCCGGACAGACGGAAGTGCACCGTCCGCAAACCGCGCAGGCGTAGCCGTCCAGCAATTGTTTCCAAGTGAAGTCCTGTACTCTTCCAGCGCCGAATCGCTCAGTGTTCTCTAGGTCAATCGTCGGCAGCATCCCTCGCGGTTCCAGCGTCCTGAAGAAGGCATTCAACGGCGCGGCAATCATGTGCATGTGCTTAGTGAACGGTATGTATATAGCGAAGCCCAGGATTATCGCCAGGTGGAACCACCAGAATATGGCATGCAAGACGTTTGACGCAGCAGACCCGATGCCTAGACTCTGGAACAAGCCGGACAAAGCGCTACCGATAATGACGTCAGCTTCCGGCCCCACTCCGCCCTTGGCGACGTAAAAGGCATGGGTTAGGAGCGTAGACACCATGAGCAGACCGATGAGCCCGACGATGATAACGGAGTCCAGATGTCTGGTCAGGTCGAAGCTAAGACGGTGGGGCTTAGCGATCCAACGGCGGGCCAGCGCCCAACCCAGCAGGACCAACATGACTGCGGCCGCAATGTCCAGGTAAGCGCTGTAGATCCGGACACCGGTGGTGGTCAGCAGCCATTCCGGGAAGTGGGGCCAGATGGACGCACCGAAGATGAATATCCCGTAACTCAGGGAGAAAGAGAGGAATCCCCAGAAGATGAGGGCGTGGCCGATGCCGGCCCAGTCCCGTTGGGGAACTCTTTGCAATACCTTGCGTTGACCCAGCACGATCGCCGTAGCCCCAGTCAGTCTCTCCCAAGGCCGGTCGAACCGAGCGACGCTTTTGCCCTGGCGAATCAGCCGGAACACCCGGTTGTAGAGTATGTAGTTGGAAACGGCGACGGTCACTAATAAAGCTAGGTAGACGCCAACCCAGATAGGTAGAGGACCGATATCTCCCGGTGGTACCACTCTCTTGAACCCTCCTAACGTGAAACAGCTAACAGTTTAACAGGCCTGGTCATAGCCAACCAGACACTTGGGTGATTGACCGCGATCCAAAATATTCTTGGCAGGAGACGTAGGGGCACGGCTAGCCGTGCCCCTACGCGCGCCAGGCGGAGTTTACATTGGGCTAGTACGCTTTCTAGCCGCCGGTCTTCACCCGGGGAATCACGTCCTGTCCCATAATCTCGATCTGGCGTAGCAACTGCTGATGCGGCATCCCGGGCCATTGCATTCGGAAAATCATGTAATCGACTCCCAGCTCTGCTTCGTACCGCTTTACCTCACTAACCATGTCATCCGCAGTCCCCAGCAGGAACCGGTCGCGAGCCAGATCCTGGTAGGGGATAGAGAAGCTCTCTTCGCCGGGTAAGGCTTTGTCCTGCCCCCAAGACGCGTAGGCGGCGTATTTGCCCTCCAGGTAGGGCTGGCTTTCGATATAGGCCGTTTCCCGGTCCTTGGCTACGTAGGCCTCCCGCATCATGGGAATACTTGGGACCGGTTGGCCTGCTTCAGACAAAGCCTCCCGATACATCTCCAATTGGCCGGCGACCATTGATACCGTGGCATGGGGATTAATCAGCCAGGGATAGCCCCACCGGGCGGCTCTCCTGATGGGAACATTACCGTTGGCCGCAACCCAGATCAGCGGGTGGGGACGCTGGACCGGGCGTGTCGCCACTTTTACCTTGGGCACATGATAATATCTCCCGTGAAATTCCACTTCATCTTCGGTCCAGAGGAGCTTCATAACCTCCAGAGCTTCCCTCATCCGGCCAACCCGCTGTCCGGGCTCTACTCCGAAGGCGGCGTACTCTTCCTCCCGATAACCCAGACCGACGCCAAGGATGAACCGGCCTCCGCAGATAGCGTCCATAGTCGCTATGCTCTCGGCCATCTCCACGGGGTTGTGCAAAGGCACTAGAACGACCGTGGCGGCAACCTCCATGTCACCGGCTTCCGCCGCCAAGCGACCCAACAGAGGCAAGGTGGCGCTCATCTGAAAAGGGGCCGCCAGGTAATGCTGTGCGGCACAGATGAGGTCGAAACCGGCGTCTCTGGCCGCTCTTACCTGTTCCACGCTCTCTTGAATCTTGTCCGGCATGGACTCGCCGGCCACGTATTGGCTATTGATGAGTAGTCCTAGTTTCACTGCGTTTCACCTTGATGCGGCGTATGCCGATTCTGCCGGGGCGATTCTTGATCAAACAGCCGACTCGTTGATTTTAATCTAGAGATTACCCCACCAACAACCTGCAAAATACTCTTGCGACAGGGCAAGCGAACGGTTACAATCGCCACCGAGTCTCCCATCCAACGAAAAAAGGGGGCGCGGCGAGCATGAAAATCGCTCGATTCCGGACCGCCAGGCGAGTGGCTTTCGGTGTGGTGATGGAAGATGAGATTGTCGAGATTCGCGGAAGCATCTACACTCGCTTCAGATTGACCGACACCCGGTATCCTCTATCAGAAGTAAACATCTTGGCGCCCACCGAACCGATGGAGATGTGGGGTCCGGGATTAAATTTCGCCGAACATCTGGAGTTCGCCGCCTCGGTTCTGGGCGAAGGCGGAGACGAATTACCGCAACACCCTGAGCCATGGCACAAGAGCCGCAACTCTCTCACCGGACCTGATGACCCAATCATCATCCCCAAGGACTCCGGCGGCGACGTGCACTACGAGGGCGAAGCCGTAGCGGTTATCGGCAGAACCTGCCGCCGGGTCAGCCCCGCTGATGCCAAGAAGTACATCCTGGGCTATACCTGCGGCAACGACGTCAGCGAGCGGACCTGGCAGAAAAATGACACGACTTTCTGGCGGGCCAAGGGCTCGGACACCTTCGCTCCCGTGGGGCCTTGGATCGAGACGGATATCGATCCTCAGAACCTGGAGATTCTGGTCCGTCTCAACGGTGAAGAGGTGCAGCGAGCCTACACCAAAGACATGCTGTTCACGTTTTCCGAGATTGTCAGCTATATCAGCCAGCAGGTAACCCTGCATCCCGGAGACTTGGTCTTTTCAGGCACCACCGGTGTAACCAGGGCCATGAAACCGGGGGACAAAGTAGAGGTTGAGATTCCCGGTATCGGTGTGCTGAACAACTCCGTTGAGGCCGAGTTTGACTCGGCGGCCCAGTAGGGAATCTCCTTATAATTCCTTGACCAGTCCAAACCAAATTCCTGGAAACATTCGTCAGAGCCTATATCCCAAGTTCATGCTATCACCGCAACCGTGTCCAAGACTTTAGCTGCCAACTCCGTATTCCCTGAGAACGTGATCCTGGGGAGGACTTCCGATGTCGTGATGCTCTTGGTGAACAATCTCCAGGCATATTCCTAGTCGATTGTTATCTCTGAGTTAGGACTACAGAGGATGTCATCTTGGTAGAGCGTCCAAGCACTGTCATGGAAGACAAGTAGCCAGCTAGTTCCTGCATCACCCAGAATAGCCACCTTCACGGTGCAGCCATCACTGGCCGATACCCCTTCGTAGGTGCGTGGGAAAGCCCGAGCGAATGTCGCCAAAACCGGAGCAAACATCTCTTTGCCGGTAAGCAGTTTTGTTCCGGTAGCCTGCCTGATTTGCTGTTGATGGTGCCAACGCTCAGTGTATTCTCTTGCGATATGTAGCCACATCGGAGTTGATGCCGGGCCTGCCCAACTCACTTCAGGTCCGTCGGAATATGGATCCAACGATGAAAGATGCGAAGCAACTTCTTCGCCTGTAATCTCAAGCAATTCGCTAGTGAGCCGAGGACTGATTCCTCCGGCCGAGTTAACCCATGCTTCATTTTTCCGGTTCAGAGCGGAAACCAAGTCGTCCCACCCAGTTGCTTCGATCATTGATGCACGGTGTCCGTCTCTTTCCCTAGAGAGTTGTCCCACATCGACGTCCAACAGATGCAGAGCCAATTGATGGACCGACCAGGCCGGGCAGGGGGTTGGAGCAGCCCATTGGGCCTCAGAAAGAGAACGCAGGACATTGAGGAGTTCCGCCAGAAGTGGGCGGAATAGATGATGGACGATTACCGGCTCTGGTGTTTCCAAGGGAATTCCGCGCCTCGGCAAGATTAATTCCGGAACGACCGAACCGTTTAACGACCCGCAAGAATGGGTCAAAATATTAATTCGATCTCGACATTTGCCTACAGAGAAATCATTTCGACACGGCTTTTATAGGTCAGATTCCTGCACCATCACTTCAAGCTGGTCTACTACCTGCTTCGCAAACAGGGCTCCTTCTACATCGTCGGGTTTCCCCTTCGGCTGGTCATATATGATGACCCGCAATTCTGGCAGACCCAGGGCGACCGACTGGGCCTGGGCGGCTTTCCCGAAAACGTTGTGGGAAATGACCACGGCCGGGACTCCCTTGTTCTCCAGGTTAATACCGTCTCGCACGGAGCCGGAAGTGCACGAGCCTCAAGCGGAAACACCCACCAAGGCCAGGTCCACATCCGACAAGTCCTCGATGGTGGAAGACCCAGCAGGAGAGAAGGTGTTGGGCTTGATGACGGTGATTGTGTCAGATGGTTCGAAGCGAGTTTTTATCTCCTCTTCCAGGTTTTTCCAGAAAGGGAGTACCGACACGTGGCCGTTGAATAAGAAGGCTATCTTGCTTCCGCCAAGTTCGGGGAAGGGAGCGATCCCCGTAGCGCGGGGGGCTTCCTCTCCAACAGGACTATAGAGTTCTATCTGTGGCATCTTTCACTCCTATCCAACCCTATGAGGAAACCAATTCGATCGACCGGGTTTGGGCCAGTCCTCCGGCCTGCATCCAACCGTGACAGACCCCGTTGAATCCTGACCCTGAGCCCCAACCTCCGGCTACCATCACCAGTAGATCTTCCGGCGTCCGCAATGCCGGTATCATGGCATCGTCGTCGTTCTGGTCTATGAAATTAGCCCAGTGGAAGGGGTGCTCCGGGTTCAAGAACTTATTGGACTTCATCAGACTAACCGGCTTGCGGGCCAGTTGGTGCAGCTCTTCTCGTATCTGCTGCTTGTCGTAGCCATCGTTCGCCAGTTTCTGGGCGGTCATCGGGCCAGTGACCAGCAGAACCTGTCCGCCGCCGTTCATAGCGGCGCTACCGGCGGTGGCGATGCTATTAGCAATCACCGACAGAATATCGGTGGCGCTGAGGATGTAGCCGGAGCCGGTAGCGATATGATGCGGTGATTCGCAGGCGAAGACCGTTACTCCGGATGAATCGGCAGGCAGGCCCATATCTTCGTGCAAGGGCCCCCACGGGCTGTCCTGGCTGTTCTCAGCGATGCAGAAGGTATATTTGCCGGGATGGCCGAAGGTGGCCCGGTCGATCTCTCCAGCGTATCCACCCCCGATGTTCCACAGAACGAGGCGGATGGCTCTGCCGACGGCGGCGTTGGCCCTGGAGCCGCCCCCGAACACGTTGTCGCCGGCGTTGAATCCCAACTGCTCAACAACCGGCCCGCTGACGATTGCCAACGGGCTGATGCAATTGGTTGTGGCCTGAATGCCGTTGAGGTTGAACTCGTTATGCAACATCGCCTCTATCGAGGCGATGACCACCGGGATGTATTCAGGCAGGCAACCGGCCATGACCGAGTTCACCACGACCTTTTCCACGGTGGCTATGCGGTTCATCGGCGGGACCTCGCCAATCACTTCTTGAGGGTCTCCCCCAAGAAGTCCAAGGCGGCGTTAACGAGTTTGGCGGTCGGCGGGATGACGGGCAGACCATCGGTCCATCCCAACCGGTACATCTCCTCGTGAGCCTCTTCCAGGTTGTCGACGTGGATCGACTTAGTCGGGTCCATCTTTCCTCCGTGGTTCGAGAAATATCCGGCGGTACCATTAGTACGGGGCCGTTGGTATCGGTAAGCCTGGGTCTAAAAGTGGAGCAACTTCAGGAATCGGGCCTCGCTACGATGGGGTCCCACGACTGCCAAGCGCAGTTCCTCCGGCTGGAGAAGACGCTCCGCAACCCTGGCGACGTCATCAGGGGTGACCTCATCGATCCTTTGGACAACTTCATCCGGCGTAGCGACTTCGCCTTGGAGTAGCTCCTGACTGGCCAGCCACCCAGAAACCGCGCGAGTGTCTTCCATCCGCAGCAACAAGCGGCCCTTGGTGTATTCCCTGGCCTTGGTAATCTCCGATTCGGGGACCTCTTGATGCATCCCTTTGATCTCGTGGATTATCCCCTGTATCGCTAGCTGGCTCTTCTTAGGCTCTACTCCGCAGTACACAGTAAGCGCCCCGCAGTCCCGGAAGTGGCTGTTGGAACTGCTTACATCGTAAGCTAATCCCTGGACTTCACGCAGGCTTTGGAAGAGCCTGCTGCTCATGCCGTCACCCAATATCACGTTCAGGATCGTCAGGTTATACCGGTCCGGGTCGTTCAAGGACAATCCCGGCAACGCAAGGCAGATGTGGGTCTGGTCGCTACGGCGCCAGTCCATTCGAACCCCTGGCTCATAGGGGCTATTGACCACCGGCTCCCAATCCAGCGATTCCTGGGGCTTCCACTGGTGAGTAGCCTCGCCCACCATCTCCAATACTTCGTCGTGGGTGATGTCTCCGGCTATCGCCAGGACCGTGTTGGCCGGATTATATTGCTGGTCCATGTACTCTCGGATGCTTTCCTGGGATATCTTTTCCACCGTCTCCGGGGTCCCGCCCACATCCCGGCCCATGGCCTGGTCCGGCCACAGGGCCTCGTCGATGAGGAGGTCCACCATGTAGGTGGGATGGTCGTAGGTCATCCGCAGCTCTTCTTGGATTATCTCCCGCTCTTTCTCCACCTCTTCCCGGTCCAAGATCGGGTTGAGAATCATATCCAACATCACCGACAGCGCCTTCCGGAAATGGATCCTGGCTACCTTGCACCAGAAAACCGTCATTTCACGATCGGTACTGGCGTTCATTATCCCGCCCACACCCTCGATGGCTTCGCTAACCGCTTGAGCCGTGGGCCAGCTTTTAGTGCCCTTGAAGGGAAGGTGCTCGATAAAATGGGACACACCGGCAAGTTCAGGAGTTTCGTATCTAGAACCTGCGCCGACGCACAGGGTTATCGACACCGACCTGGTGTGAGGCATGGAAGAGGTGAATACTCGAAGTTGGTTATCCAAGACGGAACGTTGGTACATGTTTACCTCATGGATCTAGATGCCGGAGGACAAAAACCGGGACTGACGAACGAAATCAGGGGGCGAATAACGCCCCCTGACATTGCGATTCCTGGGGAGAAATTATCCCGCGGCCACGATGGTTAGCTGTTCCAGGTAACCTCGCCGAACAGATCGGGGCTGTGGGGCTTGGACGCAAACCCCTGGTACTCTTCACGGGCCTTGCCGATCGTGGTGTCGTCGCCATGGCCGGGATAAACGGCGGTGTCGTCGGGCAATACCAGAAGTTTCTTGGTTATGCTATCGACCACCTGCTGAAACGCCTCAGGGCTGCGGGTTTTTCCGGGCCCGCCTGGGAAGAGGGTATCTCCTGAGAATAGGTGCTTGCCAATCAGGAAGCAGGTCGCGCCTTCAGTGTGTCCTGGGGTGTCCAGCACCGTCATTTCCTGGTTGCCGAACTTTATCACCATGCCGTCTTTCAGGTCGATCTGGGGAGGCCTAGGCAGACCGTCTGCGTCGTCGGTGCCGATACCAACGGGAACCTGCACGGCCCCGGTGATTTCATCGAAACCGAGAAGGTGGTCCTGATGCTTGTGGGTAATCAGGATACTCTTGATCTGAACATCGCCGATCGCTCCCAGCAACTTCTCCGGCTCAGCGGGGGTATCGATGATGATACCTTCGTTGGTATCGGGGCAAATCACGATGTAGCCATTGTTGTTGTAAGGGCCCATGTTAATCTTGGTGATTTTTACTTCGGCATCGTAATGGAGCGGCATGTTTCTCCTCGCATGGATAACGATTAGATAATTGGGTAGACGTTAGCCATTCTACCAAACCGGAATGCGGGTGACAAAACTCGGGGCACTATAGAATCTGCCGAGCTTAAGCGAATTCCTTTTAATCCCCCACCGCAGCAGCAACAGCCTCAAACACCGGAAGACGCCCATTTTGCAGGATCGGTTTCAAGTACTGTCCGGTGAAGGATTTCTTAACCTTGGCTACCTGTTCCGGCGTACCGGTGGCGATCAGGCGGCCGCCCATATCTCCAGCGCCAGGTCCCAGGTCGATGATCCAGTCGGCGTTCTTGATTACATCCAGGTTGTGCTCAATGAGAATCACCGTGTTCCCCCCATCCACCAACCGGTGCAGGACCCGCAGCAGGGCAGCGCAGTCTTCAAAAGATAGACCGGTGGTTGGTTCATCCAGCAGGTACATGGTCTTGCCAGTGGCCCGCTTGGAAAGCTCGGTGGACAGTTTCACGCGCTGGGCCTCACCACCGGACAGAGTGGTGGCTGGCTGCCCCAACCGGATGTAGCCCAAACCCACATCGCGCAGCGTTTCCAGCTTGGGACGTATCCGGGGGAATCCTCCGAAGTACTCCAATGCCCGATCGACGGTCATGTTCAAAACATCGGCGATGCTTTGGCCCCGCAAGGTTACTTCCAGTGCTTCTCGGTTGTAGCGGCGGCCCTGGCAAATCTCGCAGGGGACGGTCACATCAGGAAGGAACTGCATCTCTATCTGGTTATAGCCTTCGCCCTGACAGGCCTCGCAACGGCCACCTTTCACGTTGAAGGAGAACCGGCCCGGCGCGTACCCTCGAATCTTGGCTTCCGGCAGGTTAGCGAACAGTTCCCGGATCGGTGTGAACGCCCCGGTATAGGTAGCAGGGTTGCTGCGAGGCGTACGGCCGATGGGAGACTGGTCGATGTTGATAACTTTGTCGACGTTTTCCAGCCCTAGAATCTCTTTATGCTTACCAGGCAGGTCCCTGGCCCGGTTGATTAGCTGAGCTAGCTTCTTGTACAGAATGTCGTAGATCAGGGTGCTTTTGCCCGAACCGGAAACCCCGGTTATACACACAAGTTGCCCCAGCGGAAGCTCCACATCGATGTTTTTCAGGTTATTCTCGGAGCCGCCTTTAACTGTCAGAGACAAACCGTTACCGGGCCGCCGCTCCTGAGGCAGAGGAACTTTTTTGCGCCCGCTGAGGTACTGGCCGGTCAAGGATTCCGGACAGTCCATGATGTCCTGGATGGTGCCGGTCGCGACTATGTTGCCACCATGCTCTCCAGCGCCGGGCCCTAGGTCGGCGATGAAGTCGGCCGAACGCATCATCGCTTCATCGTGCTCTACCACCACCACCGTGTTGCCCATGTCCCGCAGGTTGGTGAGGGTTCCTATCAAGAGATGGTCGTCATGGGGGTGCAGACCCACGGTAGGCTCATCGCAAACATACAGCACCCCGGTCAGTCCAGACCCGATCTGGGTCGCCAACCGGACGCGTTGTGCCTCACCCCCTGAGAGAGTTCTGGCGGTACGGCCCAGGGTCACATAATCGAGTCCGATATTTTTCAGGAACTCCAGCCTGCCCTCAATCTCTTTGAGAATCTGATTGCCGATGGTTTTTTCGCGGACAGACAGGGTCTTACGAGGCCCCTCGAAGGGGATGTCAGGGTCGATCTCCCGAACCCAGTTCAGGGCATGCCCCACATTCTTGGCGCATACTTCCATGATTCCTAGACCGCATACTTTCACGGCCAAGGCTTCAGGCCTTAAACGAGCGCCACCGCAGGCGCGGCAGGGCCGAGCCGCCATGTACCGCTCTATCTCCTGGCGAGTGTGGTCCGACTCTGTGTTCTTGTAGCGTCTTTCCAGGTTGGGAATCACGCCCTCGAAGTTGGTGTCCCAGCTATACGTTCGGCCACGGTGCGTTCGGTGCCGGATGGTAACCTTCTTGGTCCCGTTGCCGTAGAGAATCAAGTCCAAGCTTTCTTGGGGCAGGTCCTTAACCGGGATCTTGGCGGAAAACCCATGAGCACTGGAGATGGATTCCAGCAAGCTGACGTACCAACTGCTAGACGGGCCACCCCTAGACCAGGGAGTTATCGCCCCTTCGGAAAGGGACAACGCCTTGTTGGAGATTACCAAGTCCGGGTCTACTTCAAGCTTGTAGCCGAGCCCGGTGCACTCACTGCAGGCGCCGTGGGGGCTGTTGAAGCTGAATGTTCTAGGCTCTATCTCCGTCAAGCTGGTCCCACATCCGATACAAGCGAACTGCTCGGAATAGGTAATCTCCTCGCCGCCTTCGATGGCAGCTTGGACGACACCGTCACCTTCCCGCATCGCCGCCTCGACGGACTCGGACACCCGGCTAACCTCCGTATCCTCCCGGATGACGAGACGGTCGACGACTATCTCGATGTAATGCCACTTTTGCCGGTTCAGGTTCAGGTCGTCAAGTTCGTCCAGCATGTGGACGGTCCCGTTAACCCTCACCCTGACGAAACCGGATTTTCTGGCTTCTTCAAATACGTCTTTATGCTCGCCTTTCTTGCGCCTTACCTTCGGAGCTAGGAGCGAGATACGGCTGCCCTCAGGCAACGACATGATTGAGTCGGCGATCTGCTGCACCGTCTGCCTCTCCACCGGCTGACCGCACTTGGGGCAATGAGGCGTTCCCAGCCGAGCGAAAAGCAGACGCATGTAGTCGTAAATCTCAGTGACGGTCCCTACGGTAGAGCGGGGGTTGTGGGACACACCCTTCTGGTCGATGGATATAGCCGGAGAAAGCCCTTCTATGTAGTCGACGTCAGGCTTATCCATTCGGCCCAAGAACTGTCGGGCGTAGGCAGATAGGGACTCCACGTAGCGCCGCTGGCCCTCGGCGTAGATGGTGTCGAAGGCCAGTGAACTCTTTCCGGACCCGGACACGCCGGTGATTACCACCAGCTTCTCCCGGGGAATGGAAATCTCGATATTCTTTAGGTTGTGTTCGCGAGCGCCTTTGATAACGATGAATTCCTGGGGCATCACACCACACCTGTCACATATTCAATCGCGGATATTTTAGCACTCCAAGGTCTCCGACAACACTATGTTAAGTCGTAATGCCTGGTTCGTCAGGTTTGTATCGCCTTATACTGTAACGATTAACGATTATAGAAGCTGCAATCGGAATAGGAGGTAACGAGAGATGGCCCACGGCCTGTTCAACAATTCGAATATTATAAAAGTCCTGATCGGCGTAGTGCATCTTCCGCCCCTACCCGGCTCACCCGGTTGGGGCGGAGACATGGCCTGGGTGTTGAACCGAGCTCAAGAAGAGGCTTCGGTTCTGGAGCAGGGCGGGGCCAACGGAATCATCGTTGAGAATTTCAGTGACGTTCCCTTCCGTATCGGCCAAGTGGAACCAGACACGGTCGCGGCGATGACACTGGCCGTGGAGCGGGTCAAGCAGGGAACGGACCTCCCTGTCGGCGTGAACATGCTGCGCAACGACGCCAAGTCCGCTTTGGCAGTTGCGGCGGCCACCGGCGCAGATTTCATCCGGGTCAACGTCCACTACGGAGTGATGGCAGCCGAAGAAGGAATGGTTCAGGGCGAAGCCTACGAGACATTGCGGCATCGCAAGGCCCTGGGTGTTGATGTCAAGATTCTAGCTGACGTGTTAGTCAAGCACGCTGTCCCAATCGGTCCTCAGGACCTGGGGCAGATGGCTCAGGAGACCACATATCGTGGGTTGGCCGATGGGTTGATAGTCAGTGGCCCGGTCACCGGACAGCCTGCAGAAGCGTCTGACGTGGCCGTGGTGCGGCATGCGGTGCCCGATGGATTCCTGTTGGTGGGGAGCGGGGTAAACGAGGAGAACGCAGCCCGGATTCTCGCGACGGCAGACGGGGCGATCGTGGGAACAAGCTTGAAGCGGGATGGTAACGTCAGCAACCTCATCGACCTGGAACGGGTCAAGCGGCTGGCTGAAATCATCCACGAGTTGGGGACATAACCAACAGTAGGGTTGGTCAACGAATCACTCTAAGCTACTTGGTCTTTCGCTCCACCACGCACCCGGTCTGCTCCTCCAAGAGCTTAACCGAGGCTCCGGCATCCATGTCACCCAGGCCTTTATCCACGGCCTGGGTGAGGAAGTTGTACGCAAGATTTGCTCCAGGCAGATCGATTCCCAATTCCTTGGTCAGGTCCTGAATCAGACCCATGTCCTTGAGAAACACTTTGATCTGGGTGCGGACGCCATCAAAGTCCCGGTCCAGCATCACCGGCGCGTTGCGGTCCAGCATGAAGCTGTGCCCCCAACCCGAGTTGACCACCTCAAACACCAAGGCCGGGTCAGCTCCGGCTTTGGCTCCCACAATCATGGCCTCGGCGGCCGCGACCGAATGGATGCCCACCAGAAGCTGGTTGACCAACTTCACCACAGTTCCGGTGCCGGTGGGTCCTATGTGCCGCACGGTCGCACCCATTGTGTCAAAGGACGGCAGCGCTCTTTGGTAGGCGTCAGCCGGACCTCCAGCCATGATGGTCAAAGTTCCGTCGGCGGCCCGCTCGGTGCCACCGCTGATCGGCGCATCCAGAAAGAAGGCTCCTTTATCTTCGGCGGCGGCGGCGCAGGCCTTGGACGTTGCCATACCCACGGTGCTGTGGTCCACCAGAACCTGGCCCGGCCTGGCGTTGGCTGCGATACCGTCATCGCCCAGGAATATCGCCTCCGAGGTCGAAACGTCAGGCAAGCAGGCCAGGACAATCTCGCTCTCCCGGACCACTTCGGCTACCGACGTGGCAGCCTTTGCTCCGGCAGCGGCAATCTCCTGAACCTTACCCTGGCTGCGGTTATGCACCGTCAGGTCAAACCCGGCCGCCAGCAACCGGTATGCCATGGGCAACCCCATACGGCCAAGGCCGATAAAACCTACTTTGGTACCTGGCATGTTTGTCTCCTGACTAGATTGCCACAGAGACACAGAGACCACGGAGTTTTTTTAATTTTTCTCCATGGTCTCTGTGTCTCTGTGGCTAAAATACTTACTCCGCTCCCAAGTCTCGAGCAGTCTG
>CAXEOX010000019.1:0-39288 GCA_963997925.1 uncultured bacterium | reverse complement strand
GTGGATCTGTACCGGAGAGTTCGTCGGGCCCACTTCGTTGAAGGGATGAGCATCCGTGAGGCGGCCCGGGTGTTCGGGTTGCACCGCAGTACGGTCAACAAGATGCTGGAGTACTCGGCACCTCCCGGGTACCGGCGGGAACAACCACCACGCCGGCCGAAGCTCGACCCGTACAAAGGAGTGATTGACCGTATCCTGGAGGACGATCAGTCGCTGCCGAAGAAGCAGCGTCACACGGCCAGGCGTATCTTTGACCGCCTGACAGATGAGCACGGGTTCCTGGGCAAGTACACGATAGTCAAAGACTACGTCCGGGAGCGTCGTCGCCAGACCCGAGAGATGTTCTTGCCGCTGGCACATTCTCCAGGGCACGCCCAGGCCGATCCTTCGGCAAGCTCAGGACAGGCTTCGGCGAAGCCTGGGTGGTCATCGGTGGAGCGAAGCAGAAAGCCCACTACTTGGCCATGGATCTCCCTCACAGCGATGCGTGCTACGTGAAGGCGTATCCAGCGGAGACCACCGAGGCCTTCTGTGATGGACACGTCTCCGCCTTCGCATTTCTGGGCGGGGTGCCCCAGAGCATTCTGTACGACAACACCACCCTGGCGGTGGCCAGGATACTGGGAGATGGCCGCCGTCAGCGGACCAGGGTGTTCTCCGAGTTGCAGTCCCACTACCTGTTCGATGACCGGTTTGGCCGTCCAGGCAAGGGAAATGATAAAGGGAAGGTGGAAGGTTTGGTGGGGTATGCTCGCCGGAACTTCCTGGTGCCCATCCCCTCGTTCGAGAGCTTCAAGGACCTGAACGCCCACCTGGAGGTAGAGTGCCGCAAGCGGCTCGATGCCCGTCTGCGAGGTCATGACGAGACGATAGGAGAACGACTGTAGCGGGACCTGGTGGCCCTACTTCCCCTTCCGGCAACCGCCTACGATGCCAGCGACAAGCACGCGACCCGGGTCAGTTCTCTGTCATTGGTCAGGTACCGGACCAACGACTACTCTGTGCCGGTGGCCTACGGTCATCGGGACGTGCTGGTCCGTGGCTATGTACACGAGGTAGTGATCAGCTGCGGGTCGGAGGTCATCGCCCGTCACCTGAGGTCCTATGAGAGAGATGACTTCGTCTTCGACCCTCTCCACTACCTCCCGTTACTGGAGCAGAAGACGGGGGCTCTCGACCAGGCGGCGCCACTGGTTGGGTGGGAGTTGCCCGAGGAGTTCGCCGTACTGCGGCGGTTGCTGGAGTCCCGGATGGGCAAGGGAGGAAAGCGCGAGTTCGTCCAGGTGCTGAGACTGATGGAGAACTTCCGGAAGCAAGAGGTCCACAGCGCCGTACGAGATGCCATTCGACTCGGGGCGGTGAGCTTCGACGCTGTCAAGCACCTGGTGCTGTGCCGGATCGAGGGCCGGCCACCGAGGCTAGATATGGAGCTGTATCCCTATCTGCCCAGGGCCAACGTGACGACTACGTCGACTCGAGACTACATGACCCTCCTAGCGGAGAGCCGGTCATGAGCAACAAGTCTACGGTGTTGCTGGAGCACCATCTCAAGGAGCTCAAGCTCCCTACATTCCTGAAGGAGTACGACAAGGTGGCAAGCCGGTGCGCCGCCGAGGGGGTTGACCATCCGGACTATCTGCTGCGCCTATCGGAGCTGGAGCTGATCGACCGTAATCACCGCATGGTGGACCGCAGGATCAAGGCGGCCCGTTTCCCCACCGTAAAGAGCCTGGACACCTTCGACTTCCTGGCTATCCCCTCGCTCAACAAAGCCCTGGTGCTGGAACTGGCCCGGTGCGAGTACATCGATCGCAAGGATAACGTCATCGCTCTTGGCAACAGCGGCACCGGCAAGACTCACGTCGCTCTCGGTCTCGGCCTGGCTGCGTGTCAGAGAGGACTGTCCGTGGGATTCACTACGGCCGCCGCTTTGGTCCACGAGTTGACTGAGGCCAGGGACGAGCGGCGGTTGCTCAACTTGCAGAGGAAGCTGGCGAGTCTCAAGCTCCTGATCATCGACGAACTGGGCTTCGTACCCTTGTCCAAGACCGGGGCCGAGTTGCTCTTCGAGGTCTTCAGCCAGCGCTATGAACGCGGCTCGATCCTGGCTACCTCTAACCTGCCCTTCGACGAGTGGACCGAGATCTTTGGCTCTGAACACCTCACCGGGGCCCTCCTCGACCGCCTCACCCACCATGTCCATATCCTGGAGATGAACGGGGATAGCTTCCGCCTCAAGCAGAGCAGGCAAACCAACCAGCATCAGCCAACAGACTAGCCCTAAGCTCTCACATACCACAGGACTTTGACTCTCACACCGCGGCGTTCAGTGGCATAGTTTTGCTCCGCCCTGCCGGTACAATTTCTCTCCGCCCTTGACAATGGCGTGAAGTGAGCATCGGTCCCATGTATCGGGGCCAACTAAAGATGCAGTCGGGGTGGAGAAGAACAGTGTAGTAATTATCTTAGTTGCACAAGAGAGGCGCCGTGACAATCCTGATGCAATACAATCCCGCTATCTTAGCTCCATTCAATCCTCCCGTCTCGTTGAACGGCCAGTCTAATCTCCCTCGGTATATCGTCGCCGAACGCGCCACCGCACCACGTCAATCAGATCTCTATCGTTTGCTGTCACAGCACCTTGCCCTAGTCCCGCGGGTAGGAGACAGGTTCAAGGATTGCGGTGAGCCGGTTGAGGATCTGGCTCTGGCCGGCCTGGGAGGTCTTTTGGAGGCGGTGGCAGCATATGATGCCAACTCCGGCCGCGGGTTTGTTGTTTTTGCGATGCCTGTGATTGTGGGCGCCATAACTGATTACTTCAGAGACAAAGGTTGGGCCACACGAGTCCCCGGGCAACTAGTCACCCAGAATGCCATGGTGGGCAGGGTCTTGGAGAGCTTCGAACAGAAGTTCGATCGCTCCCCCACCATCCCTGAGATTGTCGATGCCACCGGATTATCCGCGGAGATGGTCTTGCAGACCATGGAAGGCCGGATATCGTAGGTTCCTCTCCAGGTCTCCTCCGTTCGTTTGGACGTTGACACGCCACTGTCAACGTCCTGGCCCGTACCTAACTAGACGCCCCGCTCCCGCTTTGCTTTGATTCCCTGTGCTGTCCCCTGTCTTATAGCTTCCGCTGGTGGACCCGGCGCGCCCGTATAGTCCCCGTTCGGGCTGGATGCCTCCATGAGACTAAGATGTTAAGATAGCACCAGGCCGGGGCAAGGCTCCGGTGGGCGAGTTTAGAGGCATTGCAGAGTATGGGACGGGGGGAACACGATGACAGATGATATGTTGATCCTCCATGAGAAACCCGACGTTAAATATATGATTGCCGGTTGGCGCCGCCAGTGGTCCGATGGCGGAGAAATCTCCGGTGGTCTTCCACGATATTTGATAGATAAATTCGGAGCTCGCCGGATCGGCGAATTGGGCAACGAAGTGTCTAGGATGTGCTACCCATTTCAAGTGCCGGGCACGCACGACATCTATCGGCCACGGGTTTCCTATCAGGATGGGTTGCCGGTTAGTGAGATGCATCGCAGGAACTATTTCTACGATGCGGGAAACGGCTTAATCATCTACCTGGGTGAGGAGCCTTGGTTCCGGATCGATATATACGGTCAGGCTTTCATCCAAGCAATCAAGGAGTTGGGGATCCAGCAGACCGTGGTGGTTGAAGGTTACAACGGAGCCGCCCCGCCGGACATGGAGAGAAACGTCAGCTGTGTATACAGCCAGCCCTCGATGAAAGAGGAGTTGGAGAAATACGGTCTGAGATTTTCCAACTACGGTAGCCGTTCACGTAGCGGCCCAACCATCGGCATGGCATTGATAACCATGGTGAACCAGCAACACCCAGACCTGGAGATTTTCCGGCTGGGGGCGATGGCCCCCATGTACCCGTTCAACAATACCAACAACCAACCTGTTGGTATCGCCAGAGATCATCGGGCCTACTACGACATAATGCGCAGACTCAAGGTCATGTTCGAGCTGGATATTGACCTGGCGGATCTAGTTACCATGGCCGACACAGAGTGTCATGAGTTGCAGGAAGCCCTGGAAAAAATCGGAGCGGACAACCCGAAAGCCAAGGATCTGATCGACCGGGCCAGGACCGACTACGTGGTAAATCCGTTTGAAGAGCCATCGAATCTGGACCCGTCCCTGGACAGAAGCCTGGAGGACATCATCCAGAACACGCCGGAAACTCCGCCGGAAGAACAGTAGACTCTTCTAGATCAGCCCCTGCTCTTCCGCAGCCTTTTCCAAGGCTTCCCAACCCGCGTCAATGCCCGGCACGAACGACTTGCACGCCTCGGCGTCCAGAATGGTCTTTCCAAGAGGATCTCCGTAGTTAACAGACAGGAGCGCCTGTTCAACGATTCTGTACTCGTCTGCGTTCATGTCACCCTGGGCAGTGAAACAACAATGGCTGTAACCCGGGCTGGTCCAGAAAGTGCGAAGGGTGTCTTGGTCCAGTGAACCGTCTTCCGCCATCGTCCGCAACGTCCGCTGGGCTACCGACCCGGCGTCATACTCGCCCTTGAGCACAGCGTCAATCACTTCCTTTTCCCCAGTCAATCCGGTGGATCGGCGGTCTTCCGAAAAAGTAAAAGAAGCCAGATCGTTCCTGGGATCGATGCCGGTCTCTTTCAGAAAGTGGTAGGCCAACAGACCTGATTCAACCGAAGATCTGCTGGCGAAAGCGAAGTTTTTCCCTTTCAGGTCCTCTACCGTGAGGATGTCCGAGGCGGAGCGGGTGATGAAACAGGTCGTAAAGTTCACGTCCACGTCCCGCATTGCGATGACCTGGCAAGGTTCGTCCAATCGCCGCTTAATCTTGACGTACCCCAGTGGGCCGTTCCAGGCAAGATCAATCTTGCCGTCCACGAAATCGTCAATCATGGCGTCATAGTCGGAATACAAGACCCAGTCCATGTCGATGCCTTCCCGCTTGAACATCTCCCCTAATCCCTGGAAAACGGTCAGATGGGAAGCGGAAGCAACCCCGCCCAGTCTAAGCATAGCTCCTCCTGGTTAGGTGGATTCCTATGTAGGCGGCCATTGTATATAAACTGGTTCCCTGTTGGCAACTGGGGCGTTATGACCGGGCGGGTACTTCTAGGACATGGACCGCCAATCGCTCCCCCTACGGTTCCATGAGGGGCTAGGAGCACTTCCTTCTCGTTAAGGTTGATGACCACAGTCACACCGCTTAATCCCACTGGGACCTCGGTTCCCGAAGGAACATCCACCGCTATGGTGACGGAATAGCTGATGATGCCCCGCTCGGTTCGGGGCTTGTTAGACACCGACGAAACCGAGCTGGTGAAGATATCGTCTGGAAGATTTTCTATAGTAACCGTTGCTCTGGCCCCACTGGAGATCAGCTTGGCATTGGATGCGTCCACGAAGCTTTCCACTTCCAGAACCGTGGGATCTACAATCTCAACGATGCGGGAGTCTCGGGTAACCTCGTCATCCGGTTCCACATTGACGAGAGAGATTACGCCGGCGAAGGGCGCCCTTAGAATCGCTCCTTCATAGTCCTCTAATGCCTCGCTGGCGACCCCTCGGGATAGCGATACGTTTGCTTGGCGTAGTTCAACTTCTCTAGGCAGTCGATTCTGAACCGCTTTCAGGCGAGTGGCGGCCTCGTTATATCGAGCTTCAGCGACTGCAGTTAGTGCTCTCTGCCGCTGTGTTTTCAATGGGTCGATGTCTTCGGTAAGCTCCCGTAGATCCTCTGCCGCTTCCTCCCAGGTAGCCCGGGCCAGGAACTCCTTCCGTTGTCTAACCGCCAGTTCGAAAGGATCAGGGGCTCCTTGCACGTCAGCCAGATCCGTTTCCGCTTTCTTCAGATCGGCGGTGGCTTTGGCAAACTGGGACGCCTTCAGGGATACCTGTAATGGGTCGGTTCCAGCCGCTAGCGCCCGCTGGATCTGATCCTCCGGAGTAAGCTCGGCGGTGGGGTTTACCGGGACTGGTGCGGCGGAGATTCGGATCGCGGTCTGGGCTTTGGCTAGAATGTCAGCCAGGGATTCTTCGGTTGCGTCGCGATCGGCCTGGGCAACCTCGACGGCGGCCTCTAGTTTTTCCAGGACTAATGGGTCGGCGCCTGGCTCAACTTCTTGGGGTCTTTAGTAGTCTTACCCAAATCGGCCGAGGCAAGATCCACGGCGGCTTGGAGCCTGCTGCGTTCCAGTGGATCCAAGCCCACTCCAAGTTGGTCCAATTCTTCCTGCTTGACGTCCGATTTAGCTTGCGCTACCTCCCAAGCAGCCAGCAACTGACGTTGGGTCAGGACTTCCAGGTCTGTTTCAAGGTCCAACTGGGTTTGTAGGGCATTGTCCAACTTGGCTTGGGCTAGATCTGTAGCGGCTACCAGCTTTTGAAGGTCGCGAGGGTCGGATCCCGGTTCGAGTTCGGCCAAGTCATCTCGCGCTTTGTCCAGATCGGCTACTGCCAATGCCTCGGCGGCCCGTAGGCTCGCAAGATCTTCCGATGCTTCTGCGTCGAAGGACCTGGATATGCTGATCTCGATCACAAGATCTGCAACCGCGTCCTTGGCGGTAGTAATCGCGACGGCCGCGTCGGCTTCGGTTTGACGTGCGGTGGCCAACTCCTTGTCGTAGTCCAATGTAAAGTTGGCCTGAGCTTCTTCAGCGTCAGCCACAGCGACCTCAGCCTTGGCCGTAGCCTGCCGAGCGTCCGCCAGGTTTTGGAGACGGGCACGGTCGAAGTTGCTGAGGTCACGGGTAGCTTCCTCTAGTTCAACTTTGGCCTTGGCACTGGCTACTCGGGCTGTGGCCAATTCTTCGGCTTGATCCAGGTCAAACTTGGCTAAGGCGTCTTTGGCCTCGTCCAGACCTATGCCGGCTTTGGCATTGGACTGCCGGGCTTTTGCCAGTTCCAGATTATGGTCCAACAGATATTCAGCCAACGACTCTTGAGCGTCGTCCAGCGCAATCTTCGCCGCTGAGCTTAACTGCATCGCCTGGCTTAGAGTCTGGGCGTGACTCAAGCTCAAGTCGGCTAACGCGTCCTGCGCCAGGTCCCAGGCCACTTCTGCCGCGGCCCGGTCCTGTTGGGCCTTGCTTAGCTTTTGGGAGTGGTCGGTGCCTACGTCGGCAAGAGAGTCTTCAGCGTCATACAGCGCAAGGCGGGCATCGGCCACTAACTTTTGCGCTCGTGCCAGATCCACATCCTCCGGATTAAAGTGATTGGTCAGGTCATCTCTGGCGTCGTCCATGGCAACCTCGGCTGCCGCTGCCGCCGCCTGAGCTTGGGCTAGGGCCACCGGGCTGGAAACTGCCAGAGCGTCCAACTCCTCCTGAGCGGTGATGACTCCAATCGCCCCTGCGATCATCGCCTTTTCCAGGTCGGCCAGCCCGATGGCATCCAATGTGGCGAGCACCTGACCTTTTTCTACCTTGTCACCTTGTCTGACCAATACTTCTCCCACGGTGCCGCCGGCTTCGAAGGTCATCGCCATCCTTCGGGGAAGGTGCAATCTGCCATCGATGGACAATTCCGTCACCTGATCGGCGTTCCGTAAGGCTGCCTGGCTAGTGTTGGAACCGTCGTCCGGTCCCGATCCTAGCGCCAGGCTGAGCAAGATAACCGGGCCGCCCACCGCCACCAGGGCCAGGGTGGCCAGTCCGGGAATCAACCACTTCTTGGGAGCATCTTTTATCTTCAATATTGCATTCATCCTGTATCACCCCTGGTTGGCTTAAATACTTCTTCCGGATCCTGGGTTCCTCAGAACCGACTTGGAGCTGGTCTCTGGCCTATCCCGATTCTGTATCCCAGATATTCGCCAAGATTAGGCACGTTCACATGCACGATGGTGTAGACCACAGGAACTACAACCAAGGTGAGGAAAGTGGAGCTAATCAACCCACCGATGACCACCGTGGCCAACTCCGCGCCGATGATGACACCTTCACCCGAGGCGAAGGAAGCCAATGGCAGCAAGGCGAAAGTGGTGGTGAAGGCAGTCATGAGAATGGGACGCATGCGGACTTGGCTTGCCTCAACCAAGGCTTCAAACACCGAGCGTCCTTGCTCCCGCAACTGTTCAACGAAAACTATCAGAACAATCGCATTGGTGACGACCACTCCGATGAGCAGCAAGAATCCCATGAGGGCGGACAGGCTAAGTGTGCGGCCGGTGACGGTCAAAGCTATCAGAGCCCCAACCATCGCTAGAGGCAGGCTGATTACAACCACGAAAGGATTACGCAGCGAACCCAGGGTAGCCACCATCACCAGGTACACTAGAGCGACTCCAATCGCCATCGCCATGAAGACATCCTCGAATCCTTCCGCGATCTGCTGGAAGATTCCCCCGGTTTTAACCTCAACGGACGGCGGCAGGTCCAAAGCGTCAATCTTGGCCTGTAGTGCAACTCCCACCGCTCTTGTGTCCTCGGATTCGATACCACCGGTGATGCTGGCGGACCGCTCGCCGTCGAATCTACTGATCGACACCGGACCCTTCTCCAATGCTATCTCGCTCAGGGCCCCGAGTTTTTCCAGACCCAATGGTCCTTCGATGTTCAGCGACTTCAGCTTGTTGATGTCGGCCACATCGTCCGGGTCGCCTCGGACCACCACGTCCATCGTCTCTCCCTCAAGTTCAACCTCCGATACCGTTTCTCCAACGGTGTACCGGGCAACCTGAAGGGCCACCTCCCGGGTGGTCAGTCCGAACTCGGAAGCGTTCTGAGGGTTGACGTTGATGACCACTTCATCCCTGGCGTCGCTGATGTCGCTGCTCAGGTTGATTACGCCTTCTAGATCGCCCAGTTCGGCCTGGAGTTGATTCGCTACCCCGGCGATAGCCGAAAAGTTGCTTCCGGTGATGTTTATCTCCAGTGCATCGGTGGGCGGGCCGTTCTCAATCTCCTTAACCGTGATAGTTGCTTCTTCGCTTAGGGGGATCCGCGCTCGGACCACGTCGCCGATATCGCTGGCCACGTCCTTGTCCATGGCGATGATGAATCCCGCCCGGTGCAGCCCGCCGCCACCTGCTGCCGGACCGAACTCGTCCGAAGAAGCTCCCAAACTGACCTGGTAGGCCCTCACCTGACCCTCATCCTTCAACTCGTCCAGAACTCCTTCCACCACCATCACTTCTTCAAAGGTGCGGGCTATCGAAGTGCCGTTGGGGAATTCGACGTCGATGGTAAGGAACTGGGGCGCTCCGGATGGGAACAGAGTCACTGGGATGATGAGTAGGAGCGATAGGCTGGCGGCGACCGTGCCCAAGGCAATCAGGATAGTTGCGAACTTGTGCCGCAGCGACCATATCAAGACCGGGATGTAAAATCTTTGGAGCCAGGAGTCCAAGCCGTTGGAAGACTGGCTGGGGTCGAAGTCTCTCGGCAAGTCGCCTTGGCGCAGGAATATCACTCCCAACACCGGCACCGCCGTTAACGCTACGATGGTGGAGCCGACTAGCGCGAAACTGACTGCCATGGCGAAGGGGGAGAAGAATGACCCAACCAATCCCTGGATGAAGGCCAAGGGGATGAACACTGCAACGGTCGTTAATGTGGAGGATACGATGGCGGCTCCGACTTCTTTGGTTCCTTCAACCGCCGCCTCCAGCCGGTCTTCCCCCGCCTGGATGTGCCGGTACATGTTTTCCAACACAACGATGCTGTCATCCACCACCCGGCCGACGGCGATAGCAAGTCCGGCAAGGGTCATGAAGTTTAGAGTCAAGTCTGCGAGACTCATCAGAATGACTCCGGACAAGATACTCAAAGGGATGGACAGGCCGATGATTAAAGTTGGCCGGAGGGTAAGCGCTATCCCTTTCATGATGGTGGGCCGGAGATTGATAAGAAAGGCGAATACCATTGCTACAGCAAACACCAGACCCAAGAACCCTTCTTGGACCAGGGAGTTGAGCTGGGTTTGAATCTCCGGTCCGTCGTTGGTCAACGTGATAATCTCGACGTCAGGCGGTAGGCCCTCCAGTTGGTCCAACGCCTCCAGCACCAATGTCGTGACGTCCACTGTATTGGCGTCTGGCTCCTTGGTGACGGTGATGCTGAGACTGGGCTTGCCGTTGGTACGCGAGATTCTGGTGGCGTCCTCGGTGCCCAGTCTCACCTCGGCGACATCGGAGAGCCGTATCGGCCGCTGATTGCGTCTTCCCCCGGGAACGAACTCCAAACCGACGACTAGGTTTCGGATTTCTTCCAGAGAGTTCAACTCGTGGGTAGTGCGGACGGGGAAAGCCCTGGTGCCGTCGTCGATGCCACCGGCGGGGAAGCTGATATTGTTTTCACGAATCGCCCTGGACACCTGGGAAACGGGAAGCCGCAGATCCTTCAGCTTGTCCGCGTCCACGGTAACCAACACTTGCTCGTCCGACCCGCCAATGACCGTGACCTCGAAGACGCCTGGAACCCGTTCGATGGAAGGCAAGACTAGGTCGTCCATGATCCGCTGCAGCGACGGGATGTCCCGGTCGCCTAGAACGCTGAGTTGAATGACCGGGAAAACGTCGTTGGCTATGCGGCTGACTATGGGATCTTGGACTCCGTCCGGGAAACTTATACCGTTGAGGTTGCTGACTATCGTCCGTTCCGCTTCTACTATGTCCTCGCCGAACTCAAATGTAGCGACGACCATGGACATGTTTTCTGAAGATATGGACCGGATATCGTCCAGGCCGCTCATACCATCGATGGCTTCTTCGATGGGATCGGTTACATCGCGAACCACGGCGTCAGGGTTTGCCGAGGGGTATACCGTGAGAATCGTGATGTTGGGGAACTCAATCTCAGGGAAGAGTTCTCTTTCCAAGCGCCCGTAGACAACGACGCCTCCCACCAACAGCAGGATAATCATCATCACGGTTACGGAGCGGCGTCTCAGCGCTATGCCAGTGAGAAAACTCAATTCCTTAGCTCCTTGATTTTTGGAGCAAACCCTCTGCCCCGATCTGTCTTTTCCTCCGATGGTAGCTCCATGGCCTCAGGGTTCCATCGGAACTTAGGACGATTTTTCGTCGTCAATAATGCCTATTCTCGTCGTACTTTTCGGCTAGCTCTACCCTGTGTCGAAACGGGAGTTTAGGAGTCAGCGCCTTCTTGCGCTCGTTGGCCAGCCAGACAAAGCAATTCCATGGCTTCCACCACCCTGCTGAGCTCTTCGATGGTTAGATGGTCCGCTATCAGAGAGATTCTCATGCGGTTGACTCGCCATAGCCGTTCCATCTCCTCACGTCCGGGCTCGGTTAGCTGGCAGGCGACCACTCGGCGGTCATCTTTATCCGGCACCCGCTCCACCAATCCTTTGTCGACCAAGCGGTCAATCATACTGGTGGCTGCCGATTGGCTACTGTTCAGCCGCCAGGCGATGACCCCCATGCGCTGGGCTCCTTGGCTGAGGAGCGCCATCGTGTGTAGCTGTGGCATCGTAAGCTCCAACTCGGTCCATCCTTCCGTAGACTCGGACCGGCATTGGGCGTACATCTGCTGCACCAGATCCCCCATCTTCTCGACAAGCGCTTCTTTGTCGGTGTGCGCACTCGTGTTCATGTACTCACTCAAATGATTCGTGTTAATAGAACTATTATAGTAACACAAACTATCATGTTCAGTAGACATAAAATTAGGCCCCCTTTCGGAGGCCTAACGGTTAGCGTCGTTTGGTGAGCCGCGCCGGCCGTGGCCAGCCGATGATGAGCGCTCTAGGATTTGCCGGTGAACTTGGGCATAACCTCGGTGCCGAAACGCTCTAGCTGTTCCAGAATCACTTTTTGAGGCGTTCCTATCACGGACCCAACGTTGATTGATTGCAGGCCGGGGTACCGATCCTGCAGGTCCTGAATCTTCTCGATGATCGACTCAGGGGGCCCGCACAACCAGCCTCCGGCGTCTACCGCCTGTTTCAGAGATGGCAAGCCTGCGGACCGGGCCTTTGTCGGGTCACCTATGTCGGATATCTGCTGGCTGGTAATACCACGTACAAAGCCTAAAGGAGCAAACATCTTCATGTTCTCTTCAAAGTAGACACTGGCCTCTTTGATTGCCTGCTCCTCGGTGTCCGCCATGTGGATAGTGTATCCAATGGTGAGATCGGTGCCCAATTCGGTCTCCCGGCCTGCCTTGGCCAGGGTGTCACGCCACTGCTCCATCACCCGGTCGGTGGTGCCGCCGGCGGCTGCGCCACCTCCGATGATGCCTTTTATGCCGTGCTTGACCATAAAGTCCATGGCCCCTTGGCTGGCGCTGACGATTGGCTGCCAACATTCCACGGGCAAAGTCCGGGGTCTGGGCACTAAGGTTATCTCTTTAAGGTCGTAGCCCCGGTAGGGCACAGCCGGCGGTATATCGTAATGCTCACCGTGGTGGGAGAAGGACCGGTTATTGAAAGCCTTGAACATGACTTCGGTTTGCTCTTCGAACAAAGCCCGGTTGGCATCGTTGTCGATGGCCGTGCTGGGGTTGCCGAAGGTCTCGACTTCCCGGGAGTGGTAGCCGCGTCCGATGCCCATCACTACCCGGCCCTTGGTCAGGTGGTCGGCGGTGGCGTAGTCTTCAGCCATGCGCAGAGGATGCCACATGGGATTGACGTTGAAGCCGCAACCGAACTTGAGACTCTTGGTCAGGTGGGCCAAGTGGACGAAGAGCAGCATCAGGTTGGGGATACATTCATATCCTTCCCGCTGAAAATGGTGCTCCGCAGCCCAGAAGGTGTCGAATCCCAGCCGTTCCATAGCCAGAACTATGGCCTCGGACTTGTCGAACACCGAAGCAAGGTGCTCGTCGGATAGCCACCGGTCGTTGACCGGAGTCCCTTCAAAGCCAAGGTTGTCCAGGTCTACGTGGCCAGCGAACAGGCTGCCGAACTTGGTAATCATTCTGTTCTCCTTGTATCGTGTTGGCCCAGCCGATGGAGGCGTTACCGCTAGGTTGTGATTGGCAGGGCTTTGCTTGGCGATTTTGAATTCGCGTCTTAAATCCATTTTAGACGTGCGGTTTTATCTGTCAACCCGAAAAGATTGGGTATCGATGCCCCCTTGAGAAGGAAAACCTTGATATTCGACGGAACCAACCGCCCTATCCAGAAATGGCGGAAAGCATTAAACTATTCACTGTCATTCATCGGTCCGGCATTACATAATCCGGAAACAGAGCTTGTCTTCCGGTAACAGTAGATTAACAACCCTCTGGTAAAATGCTTTAGGAAAGTTACGCTGGTGGTGCTGGAAGAGGACGGGAGAGCCGGTTTCCCGGCTGGGTGGTTGTATGCGAGCCTCTAAGCAAGACAACAAGATTCTGATTGTTGACGATGAGTCTAGTTCGGCTATCCTGATGGCCGTTCGCCGCAGGTTAGAAGAAGAAGGCTGGCTTCCGTCGGTGGTTCATCCTGAGTCCGGCTGGTCATTAGGCGAGGAATTCGAAGCCGCGACTCTGTATGCCATCGAAGAAGAACAGCCCGACGGCGTCCTCCTTGATGTCCGCTTTGGCGAAGACAAGGACGATCGCTTCAAGGGCCTGGAGATTCTCCAAAAAATCGTCAAACGCTATCCCAAGCTGCCCATCCTTATGTTCACCCAGTACGCTCAAGGACCCGACCGGGACACTGCGGCAAGGGGAGCACTGCTCTGGGATGCCCCCGTGGATTTCATCGACAAACTGGCGAGTCCGGAGGAAGTCGTCCTGCGGCTACGCCGTCTGATCGGCACGGCGCCGGAGAGAATCCCCGTTGGAAACCGGATTCTGGTTGACGTGGAAACGGCTATGGTCTACAGCAAGGATGGGGATGACCTCATTCCCGTTGCCGAGATTCAAGGCATGAAATTTGAGATTCTGCGGGAGTTGGCGGCCGCGTGGTACCGGAGCCCCGGTGAGATGGTCCCCTTCAGCAAGCTAGAGCGTTATTCCGATGGCGACGACCCCCGGGCGTCTTTGCGGGTGAGGATCCGGGAGATAAAAGATCTTCTGGGCGTGGCTCTGGGCGTGAGGTTTGCGGCGGGGGAGCTTATCATCAACGTTCGGGACCAAGGCTACCGGCTACTGCCTCCTCGAGCTTAGTTTTGTCTCTGATTAGACCGGAATACTTATGGACCGGTATGCAGACCAGGCTTAAGACCGCCGGAAGCATAGTTTTCATTTTGGGGATCCTAAGTCTTATCCTTGCGCCTCTCATTGGGCATCTGGCGTTCGATAGTCTCTGGACTGTTGAACCCCTAACCTACATAGGAGCGGTGCTGGCGGCGATCGGTCTCGGCGTTGTGTCGGTCTCTTATACCGTTTACGGCGCCATTAACAAGGGGCAGGGGAACGAGAACGGCAACAACAACGGCGTCCATAGTTGGAGTGAGGTGACTCAGCGGTACTTCGACCTTTTCGACCACGACTTGGGACGGCCCATCAGAAGGATATCCGGAAAAGAACGGGAATTGCGGGCGGTTCTGAAGTTCGCCGGGGCCGATACCGACCCCAACGTCCAGGCTCTACTCGATGAGATAGAGATGCAGACCCCCAACTTCCGCCTGATGATGTCCAACATCCAGGTTCTGGTGCAGTTGGAGGGGCCGGACCGGTTGGCTCAACCCCAACCGGTTGAGCCATCGGAATTGATACGCAAGATTGTGGACCGGTACACCTTGGTAGCGGATCAATCCGACAAAGAGATATCTTGGTGGGCCGAACCGCCGGAATTCGGGCTCGTCTACTCCGACGGCTCGGCTATCGAACATATCGTGACCAACTTAGTCGACAACGCGGTCCGGTTCGCGGATCGCCATATCGAGGTCACCCTAAGCAGGAACGATACGCATTTCGTCGTGCGGGTTTGGGATGACGGACCTGGTATACCCGGCCAATACGCCGAACATATCTTCGACCACGGTTGGACGCCAGAAGTAGCCAGAAGAGAAGAGAAATCCAGTTCTGGGATAGGTTTGTTCATAGCCCAGACTCTGGCGGCCCATTGGGAAGGCGGCCTTAGGGTTGAAAGCGTCGCTGGCGCCGATGAGAACCATCACACATCATTTATTCTTGAGATGCCAATGAATCCCAAGGTTGTAACACCCAAGTAGCGTTGGCGGAGCACAATGGCGGTGGGGGAGGGTCCCTTAGGGGAGACAGCTTGGTGAAGAGAGCCGGGGTCTGGTTGTGTTTCCCGATAGCCGCAATGGTATTGCTTTTGACGGCTTGTTTTCAGACGGTTCCTCGTTCGCCCGAAGACCTGGTCTCGGTTCCCCCGACGTTAAGCGATCTGGTCCCGACTCAGGTTCCTACAGCGGCCCCGGTAATAACACCTACGTTGTTACCAGTACCCGATGTGACCGTTGTTCCGGACCCGCCTGCCACGACGCCTCCATCTCCTCCTGAGACGCCAGAACCCACTGTAGCGCCTACAGTCCTGCCGGTTCCTCCTACCATTCGCCCCCCGGTAGAGACGCCCACGCCAACCCAGATTCCTGAATTGCTGCTTGAAGTGCACGAGCCGGTGGACGGAACAGCGATAGCCGATGATGCTGTGATAGTCCGTGGAATCACCGAACCCGGCGCTGCCGTCACCATCAATGATGTGCCTGCCATATTGGAGCAGAACGGCGGGGCAGGGGTGGCTTTCCGGGGAACCGCAACGCTTGTCCAGGGAGAAAACGAAATCATAATCGTGGCTACGGACAACCAGGGCAACCAAGCTACTTTTGTGCGGAGCGTTACGTCCAACGCTCCGCCCCAACCGCCGTTCCTGCTCGTTATTACCGAACCAAGGGACCTGAGCATCGTTTCCACGGGCATCATCAGGCTTTCCGGGCGTACTGGGCCGAAAGCGGTGGTCAGCGTGAACGGCGTCTCCTTGGGTATAGACACGGTGGGTAAATTCTCCACTTTGGTTGCGCTGGAACCCGGACCCAACATCATTGACGTAGTATCCACTAATAGCGACGGCCAGGTCATGAGCGCAGTGGCCGCAGTGATTTACCGGCCATGATGAGGAATACATCGACTTGGCGGAATTTGAATCTTGAGGCTAATCGTGGCTGATCAGACGGTTAGTTGCCGGAACCCCAGACGGTGGATCACGAGAAGGAGGGACATGGTAATCAGCAAGTCCAGACTCGCGGGAATATCTGCCTGCCTGCTGCTGATCTGGGCCGTGTTTGCATCGACTCCTCTTGATGTGCCATCCGCTGCGGCCCAAGAGCTAACGCCGGATACCACGCCCCCCCGGCTGGCGCTGCCGGGGAGCGTTACCGTTGAGGCAATCAGCCGGCTAGGTGTTGCCGTTACCTACACGGCCACTGCGGTGGATGATTCCGGACCTCCGCCTAACATCGTCTGCAATCCCGCATCAGGCTCAGTGTTTCCTCTTGGTTCCACTACGGTGGCCTGCACCGCCACCGACGCTGCGGGAAATTCCAGCAGTGGCAGCTTCCCGGTTACGGTGAGAGATATAACTCCACCGAGACTGATACTCCCTGCCAGTTTCAAGACCGAGGCCAGCAGCAGGCTGGGGGCTCTGGTCATCTTCGCGAATAGCGCATCGGATGCGGTCGATCCTAGTCCGGTGGTGCTTTGCGACCCGTCTTCCGGCACCGTGTTCCCGCTGGGCGCAACGATAATCAGTTGCACCGGTATCGACGCTTCGGGCAACGTGGCGGGGGAGAACTTCATAGTGACCGTGGAAGACACTTCTTTACCCAGAATCTCGGGCAGAGTATCGCCACCTCCCAACTCAAATGGTTGGAACAATACGGATGTCGCGGTTACGTTTAGCTGTTCCGACACCGCATCTGGGGTCGTCACCTGCGACGGAGATGCAACATTGGTCCGGGAAGGTGACCGCCTAAGCGTGGGCGGCATCGCGGTAGACAGGGCGGGCAACATCGCCACGGCTACCATGTCAGGTATAAACATAGATAAGACCCCACCAACAGTGATGATAAAGTCGCCGGCCCAAGGCGCTGAGTATCTGTTGTCAGAGCCGGCTTTGACTGGCTGGGAAGTCAGAGACAATCTATCCGGAGTCGGGAGATCCATCGGAACGGCTGGGTCTGGGTTAGCTATCGACACAAGCAGCTTGGGGCCCCATGAGTTTTCCGTTACCGCCACTGATCTCGCTGGCAATTCGGCCACCGTCAGCAATTCATACACGGTTGTGTCGCCCTTCGCCAACTTCGATGTACATAAAACAGAAGTGGGGCTTGAGGGTGGCGCTCCCCGTGATGAATTTCTGGTCGAAGGTGTATTCGAGACCGGAGGATTCAGCAACGGGATATCTGTTCCAAATGAAGTGGTCACCGTGACCTTCGATGGTTTTACACAGACCATTCCTGCGGCATCATTCGTTCGTGAAAGCAACGGTCTGGGATTTCAATATGACGGAGCTTCCGGTGGAGTCACCAGATTCATCATTCGGGATGACGGGCAATTCCTGGTAAAAGCGGAGATGCTGAAACTGCCTGGGGTGGGCCTGGAACCGCCGGTCAGTTTTTCCTTGCGTATCGGGGACGACGTTGGAGAAACCGCCATCTCGCTGGACGATGAAGGACCATTTCGGTTACAGACGCGTCAAACCCTGGACTTCTTCGGTACGGTGGTCTCTGTTGGTGATGGCGTCCTTACAGCCAGGACCGTCTCCGGCATCATAAAGGTTCCGGTGACCGCGGATACAAGCATACGGTTGTCCCACAGACCCGACGCGGGACCCTCGGACCTCATCCCCGGCGACTTGGTGGCAGTATCTCTGGGGGGACAGGACGGAGGATATTACGCAGATAAAATCGTCCGGGTGCCGTTGAAGACACGCAACAAGCATGTGCCGGGGAAGGTTGTCGCTATCACCGATACACATATAACCGTCGCTTCGACGGTACCGGCGGCAGCGCCGGTAATCTTTCGCCGGGCTCAGAATACTCCGGTCCGGTTTCATAGGGGCGAATCCGAGGTCGGAGTGGGCGCTTTCGTGATAATCGGAGCCGTTCGGGATCCTCTTACTGGTCTCATTTCCGCTGAGGCTCGGGAAATCAATGTGATTCCGGAGTTGGAATCGATCGACAAAGGAACGAGCGGTGGTCCTGCTGACGGCGTGGACTCGTTCAACCAAGCCAAAATAGTGGGGATTTTTGAAGAGATAGACAAGGACGGGAATTGGGTCGTTAACGGAGCGTCGATATCCATAGGACCGTCGACGGGGCTAGATGAGGGACTGACCGTCGGGCAAACGATTCAGGTTCATGCCGAGCTACTGCCCGGCGGATCCCTGCTGGCGCGCCGTATAGGAAGAGCGGCGAATGGCGAGGAAGTCGCCGGAGAGACCAAGCTGGAAGGAGTATTTGAGGGAATCGAACCATTGACCGGTGACTGGATAATCAGCGGACTACCCATCAAGGTTGGCACGACAGCCAACACTGATGGAATCCCTTCGTTGGGACAAACAATCAAGATACTTGCCCGGCTTGAAGACGACGGATCGTTATTGGCGATGGAGATAGAAAATCGGCTTGATTCAGATTACTCCCAAGCCGGGAGCGCCCCTTTAAAGTTGCAAGGCGTATTGCTAGAGGTCGATGAACAAGGGAATTGGGAAATCAACGGCGTCAAAGTTGCCGTGGACCGTTCAACACGGTTGGAAGGCAGTCCAGCCTTGGGCCGGACCATCCAAGCCAAAGCTGTCCGCCAAGGGGATGGCTCTCTCTTGGCTCAAATCATTGAAGGTGAGACTCTGATTGAACTACTGCCTGGAAATCGAGCTGAGCTGCGAGGCTCTATCGAAGAGATTTTCGACGATGATTCGATGGTGATTCGAGGGATACTGATCGAACGAAGCATCCTAACGGAAACGGAAGGAGACTCTCAGATTGGCGATTTCGTCGAAGTGGACATTCTGATCCAGAAAGATGGCACACTCTTGGCGGTGGGCATCGAACCCAAAGACGAGACTATTCAATCGGAATTTCCGCGTTCCAGCCCAGTAAATGTTCGAGGAATTATCGACCGGGTCAATCCGGACCTTTCGTTGGTCGTCAACGGCATCGCAGTCGCGCTCAGCGCTCTTACGGATGTCAAAGGAACCCCGGTATCCGGCGCCAAGGTGGACCTGGAAGGCTTATTTAATGCCGACGGTTCCATCACGGCGCGAAACCTGGTGGTAAGGGGACGGCGAGCAACCCTCGGCGGCGTGGAAGCCAGGATAGATGGGTTAGTGGAAGAAATGATTCGGGATAGATCGGGCAAGAGCGGCGCGATTGTCGTTCATGGCGTTTCAATAAGCCTGGATACGCTTACCCGGGTCAAAGGCAATCTTGCAGTGGGGACCCGTATATCGGCCGAGGCAATCATCGCCGATGGCACGTTGGTGGCCCGATGGGTTGAGGAGCGTGAACCGTCCACCGATTCGCTGCCAGCGGGCCACTTCGTGATTAAGGGGGCCTTAGATTCGATTGGTCTTGATGACCAGGGACGACCGGAGGAACTCGAACTCAACGGACGTGATATCGAAGTAAGCCCGCAAGCTGTGATCGCTGAGGTTACGGCCCTGGGGGGCACTGTAAGGATCGAGGGGGACATCAACAAAGGCGTGTTCCTCGCCACTGTGATTGCCGCAGAGCCGGATTCAAATGGGCGGCAGGGACGGGTCGAGATTGACCTCCAAGGCGCTATAACCTCAATCATCGCCGATGAAGATGGCAATGTCACCGAATTCGTGGTGGAGGGCAATAGACTGTTCCTTCAGGCGCTTACTTTGGTCGATGGAGTTTTGGAAAGAGGTTTGGTCGTACAAGTTGAAGGGATAGTCAGCGAAGGTCAACTCTTGGCCAGTAGAATCAAGCAGATAGGTGAAAAGCCGGAGGCTAACGCCTCGAACATCCCTTGACAGGATATTCGGAAAAATTTACACTCGAAGTAGCGGTGAGGTTTAACTTCCCTGCTACATACGGCCCGGTGGTGTAGTTGGTTTAACATACTGCCCTGTCAAGGCAGAGATCGTCGGTTCGAGTCCGATCCGGGTCGCCAATTTTAGGCACGAAAGAGTCCCCTAGGAGATTCCCAGGGGACTTTCTTTTTGTCTTTTGCCAACCAAGGAATTACTGAGGGTCCCCCACATCGGCAATAGCCGCTTTGGGCTAAATAAGGCTGACCATCAACACTTCTCCAAGAAATAGAGGCAACGACCGCCATAAGTTTTTCTACGGATGGTATGTCGTAGCCGCGTCTGCCGTTGTGGTATTTAGCAGCGGACCGGGTCAGTCTTACGTATTCTCCATCTTTATAGACTCGATAATCTCTGACACCGGATTGTCCAGGTCCGGCATCTCCGCCCTCTACATGCTGAGCACCGGCGTTAGCGCGGGCATGGTATGGCTAGTCAGCCGCATGGTGGACCGCGTTGGCCCACGGATGATGCTAGTCGCCGTAGGGATCGCGTTTGCTGCCGCTTGCTTCGGCATGGCGGCCGCCACCAATATCTTGCTGTTATACGTAGCTTTCGCCAGCCTCCGCGCCTTGGGCCAAGGCTCCTTGAATATCAATGCAATCTTGCTCGTGAACCAATGGTTCGTGGCCTACAGAGGCCGAGCCATAGCCTTCATGGGAATGGGCGCTGTTTTATCCACAGCTATATTCCCTCCGCTGGCAAGGGCCCTGATAGATAGCCTAGGGTGGCGCCAGGCATACGCGGTTCTGGGTGTGATTGTGGCGCTATTGATAGTTCCCGTTTCGCTTCTGGTGATCCGAAACCGCCCCGAGGACATGGGCCTGTTGCCCGATGGAAGGGGGCAACCGATACCAGATACTGCTCGGCGAGCGGATGCCGTTTCTCAGGAAGCGGATTCCGGCTCGGAGACTCCGGTCTTGAGGTCCCTCCATTTTTGGCTCTTGGCCCTTCCTATGGCCACGCCCGGCCTAGTATCCACCGCTTTGGTGTTTCACCAGACTTCGATCTTCAAGGAGGCAGGTCTTACTGCAACTTTGGCGGCTGGAGTGTTCGTGATTTTCTCAGTGTCGGCGGCGATAACTTCGATGATTGGTGGCTTCGTTGTCGAGCGGGTCAGTCCCAAGCTCCTCTATGGTTTTGCCACGTTGATGTTGTTGGTTGCGTTATTGGTAGCCGTGGTCATAAATTCGACCTTCGTTGCCGTGCTGTACGTACTCATCATGGGGGTCGCTAATGGCGCCCAGCATATAGTGCAAGGAGTGATTTGGGCACATTATTACGGCCGCCACAGATTGGGGCGTATCCAAGGCCCAGCCATGATGATGGGGATCTGCGGGTCGGCAGTCGGACCATTCCCGTTGGCCTTGCTCCACGACGTGACGGGTTCCTACTCGTTCGGATTGTTAGTAATGACTAGCCTGCCGGTGCTTTCCCTGATCAGCGTCTTCTTTGCTCATCCAACGCCTTTCTCGTCTAGCCACGAGTAAGGCTCCTAGGATTCATCCAGCGTCTCTGTTATTTGGAGCTGCCCAACCGATGCATCAGGAACCTGCGTATGTAGTGCGCAGCCCTCGGCCACAAGGCCGGTCTCAGCAAGATCCAAGACAATATTTCGAAGAGCGAGAATTCTGACTGAAGCAGCTTGGCAAGCGTCTTTGGGGGAATCGTTTTGAGGACCCGGATGTGCTGATCCCACTGGTCATCGTTCCAGGTGGAGATACGCTCGTTTATGAAATGGGAGATGCGCAGATTTCGAGCGTATTTCGATCTAAAAGCCTGTTCGTAGGGAATCAGGGCACTTCGGTCCCACCTCCCGTCCGATATCGCCCGAACCGCGGTTTGTCCGGCCATGAGGCCAGCCTGCATGCTAAGCCTGATTCCCTCTCCGGCGACCAGAGTTGCCTGTCCCGCTGCGTCGCCGACGGCCATTATGCGGTCGCCGGCGAATTGCGAGGCTAATCCACTGGAAGGAATCAGTCCAAAGTGGTACTCCCGTACTTCGGATCCGGTTAGATCTACGCCAAATCGGTGAATGTCCTCCATAACGTCCGCCAGGTAATCTTTTGGATTGGCCCGGCTATCGGAATGCAGGATGCCCACGCGCACACGATCCTCCCCCCAAGGGAAGACCCAGGCGTAACCCGCTGGGGCGTATTGGCTTCCCACGATCAAAAGAGCCTCTTCTTGGTTGCATCGCGGAGCCGACAGGTCGTATTCCGCGCCGACGCCGAATCTGGTGAACCCGGCGTGCAATTTAGCTTGCTTGGACAGGCTGGCGCGGTGCCCGCTGGCGTCTATCACAATCTTGGAGCGGACGTCGATTGGTCCGGAAGTGCCGGACTTCACGTTACATCCAGCAATCTCCCCGCCCTCGAAGATCAGCGATTCGGCGTTAGCTCCGGTCAGGATGGAAGCCCCCTTGCTGGACGCGCGCTCGGCCAAGTGCCGGTACATTCCCCGCACATCTATGATGCAACCCACCGGCTCTTGGAATTCGAATGCCGCCTCCTCTCGCAAGGAGCAAAACCTGAGCCGTTTCAACACGTGATAGAATCGGCCCGGAATGTCGAAATGCCGCATCGTTTCCACCGAAGTGCCACCACTGGTGCGGACAGGGTCTCCTATCTCCGGCTCCCGCTCCAGTACCAGTGTAGAGAGCCCGGCGGATGCAGTGGTTTCTGCCGCCAGAAGTCCTGCGGGCCCACCATCAACCACGAGCACGTCTACGTCTTTACTGAATCCCATGGGGTTATCCTAGCCCATTAACCGGCGGTCTGGTTAGTCAAGATTGGGCTACATGCTGAATCCTGGCATATCTCCGGGTCGTGAAAAGCGGGTGCTATTTCTTTATCGTCGTTAGCAGACCATAGTGGAAAAACAAGATTGCCAGGCCAACGAAAATCATTTCCCACACGTCCTTATGGTCAAGAAACGTGCGGAAGGCTAGACCGAAGCACACCGAAGAGGCGCCTGTGGGCCAACGTCCGGAAAAGGAAGCAATTATCTTGTGAATCAACATCGGCTACGGACCAGCATAGCTAATGATAACTTTGGGATTTAGTCTGGCTATCTGTCGCGGTAACCCCAAAATGCGACGAAAACGGTGGCGATCGCGGCGAAGAAGGGTGCGCCGGTCGCGCCCACTGGAACTGTTAAATCAGTTCCCTCAGGATCGCTTATCTGCAGACTCGGCGCAAATATCCCAATCAGCATGACCGCGATCCATATGACGATGATTGCGCCAGTAGCGGAGGGAAACTTCGGTTTCATTGTCGCTGGCTCCAAGTGCGTCACGCTCTAGCGACCGGAGATTATAGGCTTGTGACTCAACAGCGGGTTAAAGTTTCCGGTGCGGGTTTCGATATGAAACCTGCGATCCGGTGAGAATCGCTCAGCGCTAGCCAGTAAGGGGCTTCACCTTGTCCATCAGTAGTCTAAGGGATGTCTCGGTATTCTCTTTGGACATGAGGCCCCGGTTGGTTAGCATCAGGTTTTTCACGCCTACTTCGCTCAACATGCGGACCTGCTCAGCCACTCTCTGGGGAGAACCAATCAGATTTTCGCTGGCGGTGGTCGTGGGCTGTAGGCCATAAGAGGAACGGGGCAAGCCCGCTGTGCCAACTGAAACCTCCTGATCTTTCGGGTTCCACTTCTCGCGCATCTCAGCAACGTGTTTGCTGGCTTGTTCCCAAACGGGAAACCACTGCTCAAAGGCTTGATCGTCGGTCTCGGCCAGATGGACTTCATACCAGACCCAGCACTGGTCCAAAGCGTTCTTCACCGTAACATCGTCAAACCCCGATGAAACCATCGTGTCACGATATAGCTGGATCGACTTGCCCACTCCTTCTACCGAACGCCCTCTAAGCAGAGCCGGTCTGGCTATCTTGCCCATACTGATTATCGACTCGTCGCTGAGACAAGCCCGGGCCATCCGGGGATGGGGCTTTTGGTACGGGCGGGGGCGAACGGCGGGGAATGTCACATTCCAGTGTTTGCCGTGGAAGTCCAACCCCTCGGTGGTCCAGGCTTTGACCAGCAGGTCTTCCGCCTCTTCAAGACTATCCCGTCCAGCAGCCACCGTCGTCCCGAAACCCACGTACTCGAAGGCGTTATAGTTGGACCCTCGGCCCGTGCCCACGATAAGGCGTCCTTTGCTTAGGTTATCAACCAGGGAGGTCGCAATGGCCAGTTGTACCGGATTGTGCAACGCCATCTCAATGATGCCCAACCCTATCTGGACTCGCTTGGTCTTTAATGCCACCGCTCCGGCGAACACCATTGGGTCTCCGTAGACCGATTCTCCTATGAAATGGTGCTCCGCGATCCATATAGCGTCGAACCCTATTTGCTCGACCAGTTCGGCCTCTTCAAGGCAGTCTTCGATCGCCTGGTGGTCCTTAGACGGGTCGAAGTTCATGGGATAAAAGAAATGCCCAAACCGCATGTTGGTCTCCTCCGTACGCTGGTGTGCGCGCATTAGTGGTCAATCTTGAAGCTGCCCTCAGCCATTTTCCTCTTCAGCGGAACGCCAAGCGCAGCATCGGCACCGAGTGTAGCAACGCCTCAAGAGACGGTCAAGGAAACTGTGCATATTTAGCGGCGAAAATCGATCGATACTGTTAGCAGGTTATAATTCCGTTGTGGCACGGAGCCGAATGTACGGCTTCGATAACCGAGGGATGTTATGGACAAGATGAAGGGCATGGTTGCGGTAGTTACCGGGAGCAGCAGAGGTCTCGGGCGGGCTATAGCCATCGAGTATGGCCTGGAAGGTGCCACGGTAGTAGCCTGCGCCCGCCCAACTTCGCCCACCCAATTGCCGGGAACCGTTGATGAAACAGCTCAAGAGATTCGTGACCATGGCGGTGAATCCCTGGCTATCGCCTGCGACGTATCCGAAGAAGCGCAGGTTAAGGCAATGGTTCAACAAGTCATGGAGCGTTTCGGGAAAATAGACGTGCTGGTGAACAATGCCGGAATCATGATTCTGGGAGAATCGTTCTTGGAGATCGAGCCAGCCCGGTGGGACCAGATTATGAGTGTGAACCTGCGGGGCGCTTACCTGACTTGCCGGTATGTGTTGCCCGTTATGATTGACCAACGGCGGGGCAGCATCGTCAACATCGGCTCCTTTGCGGCGTCGGATCCCAGAATCAACGGCACCGCATACTGTAGCAGCAAGGCGGCGTTGCATATGTTCAGCCAGTGCTTAGCCCAGGACGTGCGGGAACACAACATTGCGGTAAACATCCTGGACCCCGGCGGAATGAAGAGCGAAGGTTCATCGGTCATCCCGTGGGCCCAACATGATTGGGACCAGAGAGTTGAACCGGAGGAAGTTGGACCCTCCGCTGTGTATCTAGCGCTGAGGGACGCCCAGTCCATGACAGGGGAGATGGTTCTTCGTGCTGACTTCGGTCAAACTTGGGGCGGCTAGTGGGGAGATTCGAATAAGAATGGTCGAAAGAATTTATGGTTTTTAGAATCGGAATTGTGAGCCGATGGCGCACGAGCGCAATACTTGTGGCGTTTCTGCTGGCGGGAATAATCGGGTTGGCTGGCTGCGCCAAAGACGAGCCGATATCGCTCCCAACGTCTAGCTCAATCGCCACCTCAAGCCCAGCCCCGGCTTCTACGCCAACACCGGCCCCGGTTTCCACACCTTCGAAACAGGAGGGTGATCCAGTGGTGACGAGCGTACCCAACGATCCGAGCGACGATATTCTCTCGGGCGAGGTTTCTCAAGAGTTGATTCTGCCAAGGGACAGCTATAACGCCTCCCGCAACGTCTCCGAGTTGATTAAACCCCACTTTCTCGCCATGGACAGCGACGGGAAACCGGGCGATCCCGAAGGAGAGCCGGACCTCGTTCTGGAGGTGGAACGGAAGGTCAAACTACGCTTGAGAAAGGGAGACCAGACTCGCTACTTGGACCTGCTGGCATTGGAGTCAGGCCTATTAGGGGAACATCCGGTGCACAAGGTCTTCCGGCTTCAGGCCATGGGCGTGCCCCTGGACGATGGCCTCGCCGAAAAGCTGAAGCCCGGCAGGTTTGCGGATAACCTGTTTCATTCGGTGACGTTCCAGTATCTTCAGAATAAAGAGACCAGCGGTGTTGTCGCCGAAGTGTTTCCCGACGGCACTTTCCTAGCCATCCCGTTCGACCTGCCGTCCGAATGGTACGGCGAACAGACCGCCACCGAAGCCAATTTACTGGATATCCAACCGGGCACTCGCATCACATTCAAACCCAGCGGAACGGGCGTTTCCCAAGTCGAGTTGGCGACCGGCCAAAGTCTTGGCCCTGTTCTGGGCGCATCCCTGTCCCTGGATGACGGCGGCGGAGCTCCGCCCGACGATGGCTTTTCCGAGGTTAAGCTACAGACCCCATTCCCGTTTCTTGGCGTAACTTACGACTCGATATTCGTTGGTTCTGACGGCCACATCACCCTTGGCGAAGGAGACGGCACCAGCGCCGGGCGCACCGCCGCAAGGCATACCGGTGGTCCGCCGCGCCTTTCAGTTTTGCTGACCGACCTAGACCCTGCTTGCGGCGGTAGCATTCATGCCGACGTTCGTCCCGACCGGGCAGTGGTGACCTGGGACAAGGTTGTGCACATCGAAAGAGGCTCTGCCGATGGGTGCGATGCGGACACGCCAGCCAATACCTTCCAGGCCATCGTTTATGCCGATGGAACCATCGAATATAACTACGGACAGCTGGACATCGAGTTCCTGTCCCAGACCGGTGGCAACCGGGAGACGGTTGTCGGCATCGCCGAAGGGAACACGGAAGGATCTGTCGATGGCATCGACCTGACTGGAGACCTCTCCCAGAAACAGCCGACTGGGACTATATTTGAAGAATTTCGTCCACCGCCTTCGGATGGTCCCAAGGCTGAACTAGCCTCGCCGACCCATCTCCACGTGAATCCGCGGGCCTTGAGCGCCGGAGATTCTAGTTTAGCCAAGGGGTACGAAGAAGAGATTTTGGCGCTGCCCTTCGACGAGCAGCGGTATCCGGCGTCGCCCCTGGCCGGTAAGCAATGCGGCGTGTACCAGGAGAGCTTGCAGCACCCAGCTTACGTTGGGCTCTTATCCTCGGTGGGGTACCGCTTTGACTCCAGCCAACAGAATCAAGACGAATCCAAGCCCTTTGGCGAAAGGCTGTCTAAACTTCTGAGAGAAGGCGCAGGGGAGGGAGTTAGGTACTTCGGGTTCGATAGTTCTTGGGTGGCCGGTGTCGCGACGGGACTTGGCGTCTCGTGGCTACAAGACTGCGATACATCCACTGCGACGCGGCGCTATCGCCTGAGCGGGGAGGATGCAGATGACTACTACGTGTTGGTGCGCCGCTCGCTGGACCCCGATAAGACGCAACGGCACAAGGTAGTTAAGCTCGACTCCGACGGCAACGGTCACGAGATCTACACAGCGCCTGGCGTGATGCTCATGGCCATGCCCCTTCCCTGGGATGACACCCGCTGGATGATAAGCTCCGAGGGATGGCCCGGCCCCGACGAAGGTAAGCCCGCCGATCCTAGGTGGCAATCGGTCTTCATAGTAGATGTCAACAATCCGGATCAGTTCGACGAAGTAGAATACCCAATCGCCCAGTTCCCAGAGGCCCCTGAGGAAGGTTTGTACGGTCTGTCGCCATCGATAAACTCCGATGGCGATTCCCTGTTCAACTCCCTGTACGGCTTCACCGATGAGGGAGGCGGATTGTGGGCGGTGGATATGACCGACAAGGAGTTTTACAACAACCCTGACAGATTTGCTCGTATCGTGGACTGGGACCATCTGCTTAGCTGGGTCGTTCTGGAAGAGGACACCGAAGGACCTGCGCCTAGGAAAGCCATTTTCGCCACCGGCAAAGAGGTGCGTGACGACTTCGCCATGACCGCCAATTTCCTGCGGGTCAACGATGCCGGTATCGAATCCACCCTGGAGAGTAAGGAAAGGCTTCTGCGGATGGTCGGTTGGAACCCGGTCCCCTTCGCCTGGCAGGATTTATCCGGGCACAAATTCATGGTTGCGGTAGAAACCCACTTCAACTACGAAAGTTCACTTCTGCCCAGGGCTAAGGGGGTGTACATCATCCCTGTGGATACCAGCCCAAACAAACAAGATTGACCTGCTGAGCCCCCACACTGTCATTCTGAGGAGCGTAGCGACGTGAGAATCCGCAGCACGGCACAGATTCTTCGCTGCACTCAGAATGACGGAAGCTGGTGCACCAATCGCCCGGTGCCAAGTTCAGTCTGTCTTAGGCCGCCGGATCATTACCGTCACCACCAAGTTGTTTTCTATCCTTGTAGTGCTGTGGGATACTACCTCCCATTCGCCGCCCTCATATGTTGGTAGCGACGCTGATAGGCGTTCACCGAATTCCGCTAAAGGCTGGACGATGGCGCCGCTGATGGATTCGGCCGGCGAGTCGGCCGTTATTTTCTCTCCCAGCCTGATTGTCGTGGCCGTGAAGCCATAGTCATAGTCCATAAATTTCGATACTACTCTCTCATCGGCTATCTTCAGCCGAGCTTAATTCAGTCTTGCCGTCCGTAGAGTGCCTAATCGTTGGCTATCGCCGGTCTTCGGCTAAGGCTCGGTGAAACTGCCTCGTATGCTTGCGCCGCCCGGTAGAGCACCGGTTCTTCAAAGGGACGCCCAATCAATTGGAGACCTATCGGGAGACCGCCCGTGGTGAATCCGCATGGAACGGACATTGCGGGTAGACCGGTGGAGTTGCTGGGGCTGGTGCACCTTGACGTCATGCCCGAGCCAGGGCCTCTCGTGGGATAATCCTTGCCGGCTATATTGACGGACTCCGACACGATGGGCCATGCCGGAACGGGGGCCGATGGCGTGATGAGGAAGTCCACGTCCTGAAGAACCCTCGCATACTCCTCTTTGATGATTCGTTGAACCTTCAGCGCTTTGGAATAGTCCCTTCCCAAGACGAACTGACCCGCCAAGGTCCGGTACAGGACTGTGGGACCGTAGTCGTCCCGGCCCTTCTCGATCAACGGCTCGTGGGTCACGATGCTGTCCGCCATCCCGGCTATCCGCATAGCTGCGGCATATTTCATGCTGGGCAGTCCCACCGGTAAGACTTCCACGCCTAACTCTGCCATGGCGTCGATGGCTGCGCGGACGGCCGATTCTACTTCCGGGTCCAGCATGTCGAAGTAGTAATCGCTGGGCACTCCCATCTTGAGCCCGCTCAATCCCCTATCCAGAAATTCGGAAAAGTCGGGGACGGGCACCGGAACCGTGCTGGGGTCCAGCGGGTCGTACCCGGCTATGGCCTGAAGAACCAGTGCGCTGTCAGCGACCGACCGTGTCATCGGGCCGATGTGGTCGCCGTTGAAACTGGTGACTTGCAGGCCCCGCTGGCTGACCCGTCCGTAGGTCTGCTTCATGCCTACGACACCGCAAAAATTCGCCGGTCCACGCACTGAGCCGCCCAGGTCGGTGCCCAAAGAAGCAAACGTCACGCAGGCTGCCACGTTCGCGCCTCCGCCTCCACTTGACCCTCCAGGGATATGGTCCAGGTTCCAGGGATTGTGTACCGCGCCGTAGTGAAGGTTGTTGGAAGTAGACCCGGCGGCGAACTCCTCCAGGTTTTCCTTGCCCAGGATGATTGCCCCGGCCTCTTTCATTCTTGTGACGACTAAGGCGTCCTCGTCGGGCACCTGGTCGGCCAAAACTTTGGAGCCGACGGTAGTCCTGATGTGGGCGGTGGCAATGTTGTCTTTGATCCCTATCGGGATACCGTGCAGCGGTCCCCGGTACTCCCCACGCATCAACGCCGCCTCCTGCTCCTTCGCCTGGGATCTGGCTTGGTCGTGGAGCATGGTTATGAAGGAGTTCAACTTGGGCTGAAGCCGGTCCGCTTGGGCCAATGCGGCCTCGGTCAGGTCAACAGGCGAGATTTCCTTGGCTTTGATCTTGGGAGCCAGTTCGGAGATTGTGAGTTTGAGTAGATCAGTGTCAGCCATTACTTCTCACCACCTTCGTCAGCATGAATCAGTCGTCCGGACATCACGTCCGACAGGTCCAAGTCCCGGAGCATCTCCACGTCCGCAAGGTACCCGTTCAACGCAGGGGCTACCAGGTCCAGTTCTTCGTCGGATATCTCAAAGCCGTGAAAGTCACGAATCATCGCCTTCATGGTTTCCTTTTCGATGGGCATATTCCTCACCTGTCCTCGCCTAGAATCAAGTTTAGGGAGTGTAAGCCAGGTTGGGAAAGAGCGCAATGATAGGGCAACGTCCACATTGACTGGCACCAGCGCCGAAGCTAGAATGCGCCCACCAATGGTTCACTTTCTGTCGCTGCGAGGTCACCCCGTGTCATTCCTCTCCTTCCGCTGAAGGATCGGAATCTCAGCTACACTCACAGAAATCTTCCAGTTGATCGAAATGACAACTTACGTTGCCGAGTAACCTGAACACTTAAATCCACCTGCCATAAAAGGAGTTACTGAAACATGTCAAAGATGCGAGACCGTTTCCGCGAAGTCCTAGCCCGCCCCGACTGCACGCTTGCCGCCAACATATTCGACCCCCTGTCAGCCCGTATCGCCCATATGCTGGGCTACGAAGTCTGCTTTCTGTCCGGCTCGGTCGGCAAGGTAGCCAACCTGGGAGTGCCGGATATCGTTCTGTACAACTCGTCGGACTCGGTTGACCATTGCCGCCGAATCATGCGCATGGCCGACGTGAGCCTGATGTTGGACGGAGAAGAAGGCTTCGGCAACGCCGTGAACACCATGCGCACCATCAAGGAGTTGGAGTCCGTCGGTGTTTCGGCCATCGAGATCGAGGACAACATCGCCCGCACCCAGTTCAACGCATGGGATTCAGGGCTAATCTCCAAGGCGGAGCAAGTTGGCAAGCTGGAAGCGGCGGTGGCCGCCCGCATCGACCCAGGCACCGTGATTGTGGCCCGCACCTCCGTCCTAACCTATTGCCCGATGGACGAGGCTTTGGACCGGATAAGCGCCTACTCCCAAACCGGTGTGGAAGCCGTCAGGCTGACCGGCCTGAAAACCAGGGAGCAGCTTGAGGCGATACACCAAGCGACTCCGCTGCCATTGACCGTGCTCAGCCCGCCCGACGACATGAGGAACGACCCGGAGTTTATGGCCGCCAACGGCGTAAGCATCGTGATGGCTGGCAACCCCGCCTACGGAATGGCAGTAAAAGCCGTTTACGACTGCTTCAAGCACCTGAAAGACGGCGGAGACGTGGCGGAACTAGCCTCCAGCGAGGCTCCAGCTGCGCTACTGAGAGAGGTCAACCGCACCGACGAGTTTATCGCGATGCAGGAAAAGTATCTGCGGTCTTAGGGAAGACGGGCGACCCCCCCTCTTATCTCCCCCTTACGAAGGGGGAGAGGATTGATCTCTTCGACGTTTACGGGGGAAGGTTGGGATGGGAGGTTTGGCGAATCTCAGAATACGGGACTTTCTTCAACCTCGATCCGGAGTTCGTTGGCTAAAACTTCCAGGCTGAACGCCTCGTCTTTTTGGGTTCTAAGGTCGAAGTAAAGAATGTGTGGGCGATTATTAGAAAGGGGGCAGTGATAATCGCTCCTATCGTCGCTCCGGCGATGGGTATGAAGCCAATCATGTAGCTGACGATGCCGCCCGAGATCGCGAACACGATTCCCGATACGAACAGGATCCAAGCGACCCGTGACCAACTACCCCGCACCAACGCCGCGCTTCTTGACATGGCTGCTCTTGGTCCAAATCCCTCCACAGAGGCAGTCTGGAGTATGAAAACCCAGAGTCCTCCGAACCTGATAGCGAAAGGAATGCCGAGTACGGTTATCCACATCAGAATCAAAGCCAGCCCGGAGAAAACCAATGCGGCCAGCCGGGGAAAGAATCTTCTGAAGGAAAATGCATAAGCGCTTTGAATCTGTATCGGTGTACGGATGAATTGCTCGGAAATACCGTGGATCAGTGCGCCCTGCATCAGGATCCATGCCGCGCCTCCAAGTATGGAAAGCGTCAGCGATTTAATCGCAACTTTCACCCAAAATAGAACGGGCGGTATTTCCGTGAGGGAGAAGTCGAAATTTAGGTCGGTGTTTCGGAACAAGAGCCACGACAATACGCTCAGCGGGATCTGCACGGTGGCGGCGATTACTATAAACCCGAGAGCATTGCGCCGGTACACATCTATGGTTTCTGAGAGAATCTCTCTGAGTGTGAATGGCCCCATCGGACTAGCTGACATGACTACCACTTCGTCCGTTACGCAAAAGTCCGGATCATCGGGTTGAATAAACATCCTTCCACGAAGATGTCAAAGAAGTCGGGAGTGGCTTCCAACTCGACGTGTTCCACACGCCTAACTAACTCCTCCGCCGTCTGCCGCATCTTGCGAGAGATGAGCATCAGGGTTGCCCCCTCTAGCGACGCGTTTCCTACTTTGGAAACCCTTTCGGGAGGGAAGTCGGCGATAAAGCCGATCTGGACTGCATTGTCGACGTTGACGTGGTTGGCGAAGGCTCCCGCCAGGTAGAGCCGGTTGATTTGCTCCAGGGGCGCTCCGTATTTCCTCAGCACGATGTACTGTCCCGAATAGTTGGCCGACTTGGCTTGGGCTAGGGCACTGATGTCGGAGCGGGTAAGCGATAAGCCTTGTTCCGGGGCGAAGAAGAATTCGTTTCCTCCGTCAAGAAAAGCGCCCAGATGGTTCATCTGACCGCCGGCTCTTAGCTGGGCCAGCAGGTCCACTAACCCCGAACCGCAGATACCCTGAGGCGCAACGCCGCCGATGGTCGTGCAGTCGGCTAGGCCATCCACTATTTCCACTGATTCCACGGCCCCGTCGTAGCTGGGCATTCCGAAGGTGATTTGCCCGCCTTCGAAGGCAGGTCCCGCGGGACAGGACGCAGCCATCATCCGGTGTCTGTTACCTATCACCACCTCGGTGTTAGTCCCCACGTCCACCAGCATCACTACATCGTCAGTCTCGTCCATGCCCACCGCCAGCAAGTCGGCGGCGACGTCCGCTCCCACATGGCATCCAATCAAAGGGCCGCCATACACGTTAGCGTCGGGGTGGACACGAAGGTCAAAGTCTGCGGCGCGAATGTTCAGGGCGGTGGTGGTCCGCTGCCCTTCGTGAAGATCTAGCTCGGTTAGGGACTGGTAGGGCTTCTCGCCGATGGATTGAACATCAATGCCAAACAACAGGTCCCGCATGGTGGAGTTGGCCACTACCACGACTTCGTAGATGAGTCGGCGGTGGAGTCCGAGACTTCGTGCCATCTCCCCAATCTCGAAATTTATCGCTGACAGCATGACTTGCCGCAACTCTCCCTGATTGGGGCCGCCGTCGTAGGCGATCCGGTTCATGACATCGCTGCCGCCGAACTTTTGGGGGTTCTCGAAGGACGCGGTGTGTATAGTGCCGCCGGATTCCAGGTCCACCAGGTTCATCGCGACAGTGGTGGTGCCCACATCTATGGCCAGACCGTAGATGCTGCCCTGGTAACGGTCGACCGAGCGTCCGTCAAAAGTAACCGAGTCTCCGTCACGCACGGTCAGAGGGTCCGGGTCGATGTCACGGTGAGTGGCTTGGGTGAGGATTCTTGGCTGGCGACGCAGGGGAGCGAACTCGATGTCGGTGCCGGGGTCCGCGACGGCGGCCTGGCAGGCAAGGCGGTAATTGCCGCTCAAGAAGGACTCGGCCTCGGTGGGAGGGCTCAGACCCTCCATCCCCTGTTTAATCTCCACGATGCATTCGTGGCAATCGCCAACCCTCCCGCAGGAGGTGGGCACCCTGACTCTAACTTCGTCGGCGTAGTCGAAGATTGTCCGCCCAGAGGTCAGTTTAATGACCTGGCCGGAGTGATGCAGGGGAGACATGGCGGTATTGTAGCATCGGGGTTCGAAACGGTGATGTATTTGATGTGGGGTATGGGCTGGTCTGTGGACTGTTTTTCGGCGATGTAGGTAGGTACGTAGGGGCGCACGGCCGTGCGCCCCTACGTACCAGAGAGTTCATTTCCGCTTCCAACCGAGCTGTATCAGGGAAAACGGGCCACCCTATTCCGACGTACCCTCGGCTTCCCAGGCGGTACGGTAATCCAGATCGTCGCTACCCAAGCAGGACGGCAACTCGTCCCCGTTCGGCGGCCGGGACTGGTTCCGGCAGCCGAATTTAGCGGTGCAGAGGTCTTGCGAGTTCTTGTAAGGACAACGCCAGGTGGAGACCTGGTTGGCGGTCTCCCCTATACCCTGCAGAATATCCTGCAACCGGGCCATGCTGGCTTGCACACGGGCTTTGTCTACTCTGTTCTCCAATGGTTCCACGCCTTATGTTGCCGACGGCGTTGCTTCGGGAATCCCTTCCAGCCCCAGCAGCCTTTTGGCTAACGAGACACAGTCCATGGCGTCCTTGCCGTAGCCGTCGGACCCCATGTCGTCGGCGAACTCTTGGCTCAAGGGCGCGCCTCCCACCATGATTCTGACCTCGTCGCGCATTCCAGCGTCCTCGAAGGCCTGGATGGTCCGACCCATGCCGGGCATGGTGGTGGTGAGCAGAGCCGACATGCCCAGAACTTGAGCGCCATGCTCTAACACGGCGTCGATGAATTCCTCAGGTTTGGTGTCCACCCCAAGGTCGTGGACCGTGAATCCGGAGCCGCGGAGCATCATGATGCACAGGTTCTTGCCGATGTCGTGCAGGTCGCCTTTGACCGTGCCCATCACCACGATTCCCAGGGGCTCTATGCCTGAGGCCGAGAGGATGGGGTCGATGTAGACCATGCCGGCCTTCATCGCCCGGGCGGCCACCAAGACTTCCGGAACGAAGATGATGTTGTCCCGGAACTTTATTCCCACCACCGCCATGCCGGCGATAAGACCGTTGTCCAGTATGGTTTCCGCCGAGTAGCCTTGTCCTAAAGCTTCCTGAGTGAGCCGGTCAACCTCAACATTCTGGCCGGTTATCAGGTCGTAGGCGATCTGCTGCATCAGGGCGTCCGACTGGTCGAACAGTCCCCGAATATGTTTAAGCTCGGCCGGGTTGGACACGTGGCCCAACTCCTGCTTCAAGCCATCGTTCACGATGGTCACGTTATCTTCCCCTTCTACCGGTGCGTGTGGAAATGAGTATTGTCATTCCGACCGCAGGGAGGAATCTGGGGATAATGGGACTGGTCCCACCCCAGATGCTTCGCCGCTGCGGCTGGCTCAGCATGACATTATCGTATCAATAATAGACCACCGAAAACCGTCAATCCATTGTGATTAGGTGACGCCGGGACTAACTGTGCGCCTCAGTCCAATCCCTAACCGCTCTGGGAATCTCAATTAGGTTCTCCAGCTTTGTCGCCAGGGGCACGGCGCATTCCGGGGCAATCATCTGAACCCCAGCGTCCAGGCACCGGAACACCTCCTGCCGGACCTCTTCAGGACCCCGAGCGTACAGGGTTTCTGGGTTGTTGATGTTGCCCACCAATCCTATCCGCCCGCCGACGATGTCCATGGCCTGCTGGGGGTCGTTCTTCGAGTCGAAATGGAAGCTGGCCATGCCGGTCTGGGCGATGTGGTCCATGCGGTCCAAGGTGTTGCCGCAGATGTGGAGAATCAGGGGCACGTCTAGCCGCTCAGCCATCTCCTGGTGAATCTCCATCAAAAATTTTCGGTAGTATTCTCCGCTTACCAGGTCGCCGGTGGCGTGATCCGGAAAGCACAGAGCGTCGGCTCCGGCGGCAATCTGGGCCTCGCCGAACAGCACCGATATCTCTTTCAGCTTGTGCAGCGACCGCAGCACCATGTCCGGGTCGTCGATGGTCATCAGTAGAAAATTCTCTACGCCGAAAACGTGATAAGCCAGGGTCCAAGGCCCCATGGTCTTGCCGATGATTGCCACCCGATCCCCGAACTCTTGCTTGAGCAGCTCGATGGACTTGGTGATGGTCAGGTTGTCCCGGTGCTCCAGAAACCCCGGTGGGATGTGGATGTCCTCCAGCCCTTTCCAGATGGGCTTGGCCATCCGCACAGTGGGCCAATTGTCCTTGTCTTCCCACTGCATCTCGCAACCCAGGGCCGACGACTCCTGAATGATGGTGAAATAAGGCATGACCGAATCAAAGCCCAACTCGGTGTGGCCAGTGGCGGCCAGCCGGGCGGCCAACTCCGGGTCGCGGCAAGCGGCGGGGAAAGGCGCGTCGGTCAGGTCCATCAGGTCTACGGTGGCGACGTTGGTGGGATTGGCCACGGGAGTCCGGTCCACCGGTTGCATCGCCAGTGCGTTCATCACCCGCTCCCGGGGGGTCATGGTTTCGACAAAGGCCATAACGTCTCCTTTAGGTGGCTGAAAAGCCCAGGGTGTTGGTTGTCATCTGACCTCGCATGGCGTCCGCTTCCATCATGTCTTCGACAGCACTGATATTCCGGGAATAGGGCATCAGTATTCCCATGAGCCGGTCGTGGCGCTGGCCGCAGGGAAACGCAACTTCAGCGTCGCCGACCTTTTCCATCTCGCCGTACCGCACGAATCCCGCGACCACCATGCGCAACCTGGCTGGTATGCTGGTCGCCTCTCCCGTGGCAGAAAGCTCGTAGACGTAGCGCTCGGTTGTCTCTTTGCCCGATACGTTCAGTGTGAGCTTGGTCCTAGTGTCCCGGATGGACAGGCCATCGCCTTCCGGCGAAAAGTCCGGGCTTTTGCCCACGGCTTGAGCCAGCAGGAATCTCAAGGCTCTCAGGTGCAGGCCGCCACAGAGGAACTTGATTTGGTTGTGGGTTCCGTCGACCGGGGTCAGACCGCCTAGGGCTACGAATTGGTCACGGATCGCTGTGATTCTTTCTTCCAACCCAGGCTTGCCAGTGTAGCTCCAAAGGGTGCAGACGCCGTCTTTCAGATAAAGACCGACGCTGATGCCGTGGAAATGGGGGTCCATAGGCACCAATTCCAGGCATTGGCCGTATTCTTCGATGATTTTCGCCACGCTGGGCCGGTTTCCGGTCATGGCCGCACCAGGCTTGCGACAGAAGCTCTCAGCGCCCGTATATGCTCCGCTCCCGTTCCGCAGCAACCGCCGACGATGTTGACTCCCATCTCGGCCAAAGCCTTGAACCGCTCTGCCATGTATTCAGAGGACTCGGGGTAAACAATCTCGCCCTTGACCAGCGTCGGTATGCCGGCGTTGGAGTGAATCAACAACGGGGCGCTGGTAGCTGCCCGCATCGCCGTGGCGACCTCTAGCATGATGTCGATGCCATTACCGCAATTGGATCCCACCACGTCGGCCCCGGCCTCCAGCAACCCAGTTACGGCTTGCTCCGGGGTGACGCCCATCATGGTGAAGAACCCTCTCGGTCCCTTGTCGAACACCATCGTCGATATCACCGCCAATCCGGTGTTCTCTTTGGCCGCTTGGATGGCCAGGCTAGCCTCTTCCAATGCGGTCATAGTCTCGATGATTATCCCGTCGGCTCCGCCTTCCTCCAACGCCACAATCTGCTCGGTAAAAGCTTCCAGCATCTCAGCCTCTGACACTTCGCCCAAGGGTTGAAGGAACTCGCCCGATGGCCCAACCGACCCTATGACGAAGCAGTCCTGTGGCGCTTGGCTCCGTGCAAGCTCCGCCGCCAGGCGGTTGAACTCTTTCACCCGGTCTCCGTGGCCGTACTTGGTCAACATGAACCGGTTGGCTCCGAAGGAGTTGGTGAGGACCATGTCGGATCCGGCGTCGAAGTAGTCTTTGGCCATGCCTTGAACCACTTCGGGATGGCTAAAGTTGAACTCTTCTGGGCAAGCGCCGGGTTCCAGCCCGTGGGACTGAAGGTAAGTCCCGGTCGCCCCATCGGAGACCAGTATTTGCCCGCTGGAGAGCCTTTCAAGGAATCTATTTTTGCGGTTTCCGGTTTCGCTCAAAATATCCAACTGTTTACTGGCCGGTCCGGTCAGTTTGATTGTAAAGGATTACCAGGATGAGTATGATTCTATCGGGATCAGCACTGCCCGAAATCACCCACACTCGGAATCGAATGCCGGCAAATAACGGCGAGAAATCGTTTGCTAATTGTAGACGATTCGGCCAGCTTTAGCACTTGGAGGCGACGTTATGGTGGACCGAGATGAACTGCTGCATCGAGCCGCGGCTCTGGTCCCGGCGCTCCGGGAGCGGGCGGCACAAACCGAAGAACTGCGTCACATCCCTCAGGAAACCGTAGACGACTTTCATGCTTCCGGTATCTTGAAGGCGTCTCAACCGGCCAGGTTCGGTGGATATGAGATTGATTACCCCATCGTGTTGGACATCGCCGCCGAGCTAGGCAGGGGATGCGGGTCCAGTTCCTGGTGTTACTCCATCTGGGCCAGCCACAACTGGTTGGCTGGCATGTTCCCGGAAAAAGCCCAACAGGAGTACTGGGCCGATTCCGCCGACGTGCTATCGTCCACCTCTTTTAACCCCACTAGGGCCAAGGTTGTTGAGATTCACGGGGGCTACAAGCTAAGCGGTCACTGGGACTTCTCCAGCGGATGCGATGCCGCCGCTTGGGCCATGCTGGGGGGTATGACGTCGGACGGGTTGCGTTGGTTCTTGATTCCCCGAAGTGACTACACCATCGAGGATACCTGGTTCGTTTCCGGACTGCGGGGCACCGGCAGCAAGGATATCGTGATTGAGGAAACATTCGTCCCCGAACACCGGGCGGGGAACGTGGCTGCCATGAGGGAAGGACAATCGCCTGGACGGGAACTGCACGGCAGCTGCAACTACCAGATTCCCCACACATCCATGCTTTCCTACACGCTCGCTGCTCCGGTCTTGGGTATCGCTCAAGGGGCATTGGAAACCTTTGAGGAGCAGGTGATGGGGCGGACGACCTACACCACGGGTGAAAAATTAGGTGAAAACTCTTCGGTCCATATCCGGTTGTCCGAAGGCGAGGCAGAGATTCACTCGGCCCGCCTGATTATGAAGAACGACGGCGAAGAGGTGTTCGCACAGATTCGCCGGGGAGAGATGCCGTCAATCTCCCAGCGAGCCCGTTTCCGCCGGAACCAGGCATACGTAGCCAAGCTGTCGGCGCAGGCAGTGGACCGGTTGTTCGAGGCCAGCGGCGGCCACGTCCTGTTCAACTCCAATCCCATGCAGCGTTTCCACCGCGACGCCCACGCCGCCTCCCACCACTTCGGCATCCACTGGGAGACGCTGGCTGAGGAGTACGGCCGGGTGAGGTTGGGGTTGGAGCTTAAGAACCCGGGGAGGGTCTGATACAAGGGTTACAGTGCTGTGGCGTACCAGGGCCGCGCAATGTTTCTATAATGGCAAGCTAACCGCTAGAGCCGTTCCTTAGCTAACCAC
>CAXEOX010000018.1:0-39400 GCA_963997925.1 uncultured bacterium | reverse complement strand
CTTGTGACGGCGGCCCTGGGCCAGTTCGAAGCCGACTCTCAGGATTCTTTCTATCTCCCCTTCGCTGTAGCGCATGGTGTCCACGGCGGTCCAGCCTTGGGGCGTTTCGTGGCGGCCCTTTGGCTCGGCGTAATACAGGCCGCCGGTCAATTCTCTAACCACGACCAAGTCCACGCCTTCAAGTATCTCGGGTTTCAGTGCGCTGGCGTCCGTGAGCCAGGGGTAGACTTTTACGGGCCGGATGTTGGCAAACACGCCAAGGCGAGTGCGGAGTTCCAGAAGCCCGTCTTCCGGGCGGGTCTTGGCGCTGGGGTCGTCCCATTTTGGACCGCCCACGGCACCGAACAATACGGCGTCGGCCTCCGCCGCCAGGTCACTAACCTTGGGCAACAGGGGAGTGCCGTGATTGTCTATGGAGATTCCGCCGACGTCGCCGTACTCCATCCGAAAATTATGGCCGAATACCCGGCCCACGGCCTCAAGAGTCTTGGCTCCTTGATCGGTGACTTCCGGCCCGATACCGTCACCGGCCAATACGGCGATCTGAAAATCCACAGGGGTCCTCCTCGTATGTTCTGTCGCAAGTTGGGGAAACCAGCCCCGTCCTGGGGAACTAACTCCGTTAGTCTAGAGACCTTAGGCAGCGCTCAGGATAGGCTTGTCTAACCACCTGACCCTGGGACAACTTCAGGACATACGGAGGCCGCTGGCGTCCAATCGCGAATAATGGATGGGTGTAGCTGACTCGGGTTGATCTGGTGAGTACTTGGTGGCCCCAGCAGGCAGCGACCAGTATAACGATAATCGCTTTGGCCTTCAAACCAAGTTTGTGGGTGAGTTTATGAACGCGAAAGCTGTCGATGGTCTAAGGATGGGTTTTAGCTGTCGCTGGCTTGCCTAAACCGGCTCCAGCCAGTCTTCGCCGATAAGAACCGTGTGGTTCTCAGAAATCTCTACGTAATAAGAACGGGGCTCCTCCATGGGAACAATCTCGCTCTTTTCCAGCCAGTCGGCGATGCATTGTTCAGCTATCTTTCCGGTCGCGCCTTTAACGTCGTTGGGCGGCTCCCTATAGGTGCCCTCGCTGGTTTTGACACGCACCTGCTGGCTGATAGAAAATTTTCTTTGCATAAGATTCCCCACCGTATCCAGGAAAATATCTTCGCCGCAGAACCCCGTCTCCAGTGATTCAGCGGAGTCCTTAGTGTGATCCGGTTCAGTCCCAGTGATTTGAATACAACGATTTTACACCCTAGACCAGTTTCCCGCATATCGCCAGGATGCCGGTCTCCGGTCATTGTTGACCAATTATAGACTCGGGATATGGGATCCGGACTCGCCCGAGTGGATTGTCTGGATTCTTGCCAAGGAGCCTCTAGCTGGTCTATCATCCAATCCAATCGCGAACCTAGTTACACGAAGGAGCATCAGGTGCCGCCTCTTGGTCCGATGGGCCGCTTTTTAGAGCAGGCCAAAGCTATCGTCGGGACGGAAAACGTCATCCACTATCCGGATGATTTGCTCGTCTTCGAGTATGACGGGTCTGTTGACCGGGGCCTCCCCGGCGCCGTTGTGTTTCCTATATCCGTTGAAGAAGTCAGCCAGGTTATGGCGGTGGCTTACGAGGAGTCGTTGAAAGTCGTCGGACGAGGCTCGGGCACCGGACTGAGCGGCGGAGCTATCTCATCCCCCGGCGGCGTCCAGATCGCCTTCACCCGTATGCACCACATCCTGGAAGTGAATACGGAGAACCGAACGGCCACGGTCGAACCGGGCGTGATAAACCTGGATCTGGATACTTACGTGCACAAGTTCGGCATGCGCTACGCTCCGGACCCCTCCAGCCAGAAAGCTTGCAGCCTGGGCGGCAACATCGCCGAGAACGCTGGCGGGCCCCACTGTCTGGCCTACGGAACCACCACCAATCACGTTCTGGGGATGGAGGTGGTTCTGGAAGACGGCTCCATCGTTTATCTGGGCAGCCAGGCCCGGGAAACCCCCGGCTACGACCTCCGGGGCGTGTTCACCGGTTCCGAGGGGACATTCGGCGTGGCCACCAAGATTACCGTGCGCCTTTTGCCACTACCCGAGGCGGTCAAGACATTCCTGGGAATCTTTCCCGACGTGGATTCGGCTTGCACCGCCGTATCCGCCGTAATCGGCCACGGCATAGTTCCGGCGGCCTTGGAGATGATTGACGCTCTGAGCATCCGCGCCGTGCAGAATGTGATGGACGCGGGCTACCCGGATGACGCCGGAGCAGTGCTCCTCATTGAATTGGAAGGACTGCAAGAGGAAGTGGACGAGATAGGGGCCGAGGTAGAGGCTGCTCTTTGGGAGTCCGGTCCGACTCAAGTCAGGACCGCCGAGAAAGCCGAGGACCGGGACATTCTGTGGGTGGGTCGAAAGGGCGCTTTGGGCGCTCTGGGTAGTCTGGCGCCCAACTATTACCTGGTTGATGGAGTAGTGCCTCGTACCCAGTTGACCCAGGTTCTGCGCCGTGTCGCCGAGATTAGCCAGGAGCACGGCATACCCATCGCCAACGTTTTCCACGCCGGCGACGGCAATCTGCATCCCTGCCTGCTCTTTGACGAGCGCAAACCCGGAGCCATGGAAGCTATCGTCGCCTGTGGGGCCGAGGTGATGAAGGTTTGCGTCGATGCCGGCGGTACCCTCACCGGTGAGCATGGAGTGGGCCTGGAAAAGAAAGAGCTCATGCCGCTGGTCTATTCTGAAGAAGATATGGAGGCGATGCGCTTGGTGCGTGAGGCGTTCGCTCCGGAAAACCGCCTCAACCCTGGCAAGATTTTCCCAGATGGCATCCATTATCAACCCCCGGCTCGCACTCCTGAGCCGGGCTTGTCCATCTAGTAGAGCAATCAGTGCCGCCTCGCGATTTCATCAACATCGCCCACCGCGGAGCTTCAGCTTACACGCCGGAAAACACCTTTGCCGCTTTCGATAAGGCCTTGGCGTTGGGTGTGGACAATGTCGAGTTCGATGTGCATTTCTCTGCCGATGGCCACATCGTCGTTATCCATGACGACACTCTGGACCGTACCACCAACGGCTCGGGTCCGGTGACGGATCAGACCCTAGATCGGTTGCGGTCCTTGGACGCCGGTGAATGGTTCTCGGCGGAGTTCAAAGGACAGTCCATTCCCACCCTGGCCCATCTGCTAGAGCGATACAAGGGGTGGCTCCACTTCCACATCGAGATCAAAGGCCGCGGTGCGGGACTTGCCAAAAGGACCGCCGATCTCGTCAGGGGATTTGGCCTCGGCAGTGTCAGCACCATCACGTCCTTCGATCTGGCTCCCCTAGAGGAAGTGCGTACCCACGCCCCGGAATTGTATGCGGGCTGGCTGGTACCGGAGGTCAACGATTCGGTGATAATCCAGGCCCAAGATTTGAAGCTTGTCCAACTCTGCCCTCCGGCGTCCCAGATAACGCCCGAGTTGGTGAACGAACTGCATGATAAGGGGTTCGTGGTTCGGGCTTGGAGAGTCACTGATATTGATTTGATGCGGCAGGTCGTGGACGCAGGAGCCGACGGCATGACCGTGAACTTTCCCGATAAGCTGGACGACTATCTTAAGGCTGAGTGATTCTGCCTGTGCCGCCAAATTATCAACAACTTACCGGACTTCTGGATAGCAGCTCTGTACTACCGGAAGAGAGCTTGCAAGGCTACTCTATCGACGGAGTGGCGCCTAAGGCCGTGGTACGGCCGCAGCACCGTCAGGAGATTGTTGACGTTATCAAGTGGGCGGCGGCGGAAGGGGCCGCTGTTTTTCCTTGGGGAGGGGGGACCCAGGTCTGTTTGGGTGGCGTGCCGGACCGGGTAGACCTGGTCATGGACCTGAGCCGGTACAACCGGGTGATCGACTATCAACCCGCCGACCTTACCGCTTCCGTGGAAGCTGGAATCAGCCTGGATTCCCTACAGCGGGAACTGGCTCAGGGAGGCAAGTTTCTGGCTATCGAAGCTCCAATGTCAGCTAGGGCCACGGTGGGCGGTATCCTGGCTTCCAATGCCAGCGGACCTCTTCGGTTCGGCTACGGACTACCCCGCGATTGGCTCATCGGTATCGGAGTCGTCAACGCCCGAGGCGTGGAGACAAAGGCCGGCGGCAAGGTGGTGAAGAACGTCACCGGCTATGACTTGGGCAAACTCTATACCGGATCGATGGGCACTTTGGGAATCATCACCGAAGCGACCTTTAAGTTGATACCACTGCCCGTGGCTTACAGCGCTCTGGCGGCCGTTTTCCCTTCCATGGAGGCCGCCGTTGATGCGGGGTCACAACTGTTGAAGCAAGTCTACGCTCCCCACGGACTACAGGTCGTCGACTCATCAGTGGCCCAGAGACTGGATCTCCAGGCGCCGGTGGGCGTGCAAGGTCCTGAAACTCCTATCGGAGGAACTTCTTCCACATCTCAGGAAGTGGTGATGCTGGCGTTCTTCTCGGGACGTGTGAGGGCCGTGCGGCGAAAGCTGGATGAGGCATCCCGGTTGCTTCGGAGCGAGGGAGCGGCCCGGGTAGAAGAGATGAGCGGTCCACAAACCTCCGGGCTGTTGGGCCGGAGCGCTGACGTGGGCTGGAACACTGAAGACCCTCCATTTCTGGGAATAAAGGTCAGCGTTTCGCCTTCGGATGTGGGCCGGGTTGTGGGGTGGTTCGACCAATCTGCTTCCGGAGGACGGTACGACCAAATCTCCATGGGTCCTGCGGACCTACCGCCCGAGGTTATCGTCGATCCCGGATTCGGGTCGGTGAGGTTCCTCTGGTGGTCGGGCGCGCCCCATGAAGGGCAAGGTAGCGCCGTCGCGCTTTCTTCGGACCAAGGCTGGTTGGGCCGGTTCGATGAGCCCCATCTAGTTGACCTAGTGGGCATCATCCAAGCGCTGACTCGAGAATTGGGCGGCTCGGTGGTGGTGGATCATGCCTCGCCTTCCCTGAAGAGCCAGATACAGGTGTGGGGCGATGCCCCTGCCGGGCTGGAAATCATGAGGAACATAAAGCAAAAGTTTGACCCGGCGGGCATCTTGAACCCTGGCCGGTTCTTGGGGGGCATATAGTGGTCACTCCCGAAGCCGCACAGACGTCGAGCCAACCCCTGCCAATCACGGATGCCGGTATTGCTCGGGGTGGATTTATGGGCGAGGACATGCCCGCCGAAGCTGATATGTACCGCTGCGTCCACTGCGGCTTGTGCCTCAGTTCTTGCCCAACCTACTCCGTGTTGTCCCTGGAACCTGAGTCTCCCAGGGGCCGCATCGCCCTGATGAAAGCGGTGAACGAAGGCCGGACGGGCGTTAATCCTCTGGTCGTCTCCCATTGGGAGAAGTGTCTCCAATGCCGGGCTTGCGAAGCCGTCTGTCCTTCCGGCGTGCCTTACGGCCGGATCATGGAGAAAACCCGTGCGCAGGTGCTGGCTCAAGGCCAGCAGTCGGCTCGGTTGCGATGGACCAGCCGTCTGTTCCTCAGGGCGGCGTTACCTCATCCAAAACGGCTTCGCATGGGGGCTCACTTTGTCCGGGCCTACCAACGCCTCGGTTTGCAGAACTTGGTGCGAAAGAGCCAGATCCTAAGATTGGTGCCGGGACCGCTGAGTCATCTGGAAGCCCAGATACCCAAGTTTGACGGGCCATTTTTCGGTCCCAGTAAGGTCACATACCCGGCTCGTTCGGAGAAGAAGCTAACGGTGGGACTTCTTTCCGGTTGCGTTATGCCGCTGATGCAAGGCGGCACCATGGCGGCCACGGTGCGCGTGCTAACCCGGAACGGATGCGACGTTGTCGTGCCCGTTGGTCAGGGTTGTTGCGGTGCTTTGAACCTTCACAGCGGCGACTTGGAAATGGCGCGTAAGATGGCCCGCATCAACATCGACATCTTTTTAGCGGCGGGAGTAGACCAGATCGTTACGTCGTCTGCGGGCTGTGGCTCCAACATGAAGGAATACCATGAATTGCTGGCGGAGGACCCGGCCTACGCCGAGCCAGCTCGCCGCTTCGCCGAAGCGACCAAGGACATCACCGAATTATTGGTCTCTCTGCCCTTTGACCCGCCGACTGCGCCATTGAACCGGAAAGTTACCTATCAGGATCCCTGCCACCTAGTACACGCCCAGCGCATCTCTTCCCAGCCTCGCGCTATCCTGAACGCCATACCAGGGCTGGAGCTAGTGGAGATGGATCAGTCGTCGATGTGCTGCGGTGGGGCGGGGATATATTCGGCGGTGCAGCCTGACCTGTCGGCCAAGATTTTAGATGCCAAGATGGGCAATATCGCGGCCACCGGTGCCAGCCAGGTGGTCACGGCCAACCCTGGCTGTATGGCGCAGATAGAGCAGGGGCTTCTCCGCATGGGAATCCCGTCCAAGGTGCTCCACGTAGTGGACCTCTTGGATGAAGCCTACCAGGCTGAGGGACCGTAGGGTTACGTTAAGGGGCTGCGTCGAAGTCGGCTAACGCTCGTTGGGCCGCCGCCAGACTGGCGCCGTGGGCAACTTCGAAGTCCATCCCTGACAACGTCATTTCCAGAGCCGATAGCAGAGCGAAGACGTTGGCTTCCCTAGCCGAGTCACCCATCAGACCTATTCTCCAAGCTTTGCCGCGAAAATCTCCCAGCCCACCGCCGATCTCAATATTGTGATTCGTTAGCAGAGTCCGCCTGACTGCTGCGTCTTCTATACCGTCCGGAATCGCTGCCGTCGTCAATGGGTTGAGCCGGTGGTTTTCGTCGGCCAACAAACCTATGCCCATGGCTTGCAGTCCTGCCCTCAGTGACGAGGCGACTCGGGCGTGGCGCCGTATCCTAGGCTCCAAGCCTTCCTCCATCAACATCCTGAGGGATTCCCGCAGGGCGTAGGTCATGGAGATGGGTGAAGTGTGGTGATAGGCGCGGGTCTGGGACCAATAGGTTTCCAAGTCTTTTACGTTGAAGTAAAAGCTCTGGACGTCGGATTTTCTGGACCGGATAACATCCATGGCTCTTGGGCCGAAGCTGATGGGGGCTAATCCGGGAGGGGCGCCCAGGCATTTCTGGCTGGCGCTGTAACACACGTCGAGGTCCCAATCGTCCATCCGCACTTCATGGCCGCCAAGGGAGGTAACGGCATCAACGATTATCAATGCTCCCTTGCGGTGGACAAGGTCAACGAAGTCCTGGAGGGGGGTCAATACTCCGGTGGAGGTTTCCGCGTGGACCATGCCCACTGCCTTGACGTTGGGGTGCTTGTCTAGTTCCGCCGCCAGGGTGTCTAGGTCTACGGGCTTTCCCCAGGAAGAGTCCACGATGTGGGTTTTCGCCCCGCAACGTTTGGCGATATCAGCCAGCCGATCTCCGAAGAATCCGTTGCGGCACACAATCATGGTGTCCCCACGCTCCAGAACGTTGGCGCAGGCGGCTTCCATGGCGCCGGTGCCGGTGGAGGACAGGGGCAGGGTCATGAAATTCTCGGTGTGATAAACCTCGCGGAGCATATCCCCTACGTCATCCATCACCTGGAAAAACTCGGGATCCAGGTGACCCACAATGGGAAGGGTCATAGCTTGAAGCACCCGTGGGTGAACGCTGCTGGGTCCAGGCCCCAGCAAGATTCTAGGGGATGGCTGTAATTCGTTTAGATAAGACCTATTCACACCTGTCCTCCGGATAGTCTTTTATGGAATCAGCCTATCGAGTGGCAGATTCCATAAGATAGCTTATTCCACCAAGGTTCGTTTGTCACACCAGGCCCACTTTTTTCGGCGCTCTCTACTTGGAGAGCGCCGTTTCTCTACAAGGCTGTCGATCGGAGTGCGAACCGGACCTAAAGAACTGCCGAATTGCCGCCGTCGATATTGACGGCGATGCCGGTCAGGTAGCTGGCTCGGTCCGATGCCAGGAAGGTTATAACGTCTCCTGCTTCTTCCGCCTCGCCCATCCGGCCCAGGGGAACACCCCGGCCCCGTACTGACTCGGCCCAAACGTCGTCTATCGTAGCGTTGGCGTTGGTTGCCTGCATGCGGTCCAACCGCCTTTCCGCTTGGCCGCTCTTGATGAGGCCGATGCAAACGGTAGTCACTAGGATGTTGTCTTTCGCCAAGTCCCTGGACAGGCCCTTGGTGATTGCCTGACCCGCCGCACGGGAGATGGAGGTGGGCATGGAGTTTGCGCCGGGAGTCCTGCCGCCCAAGTTGGTGACGTTGATGATGCGGCCGCCGCCGACTTTGCGCATCTCTGGAACGACCGAACGGATGAACCGGACCGCCCCCCAGACTTTCAGGTCGAAGTCGAACTCCCACTCGTCGTCGGTGACGTCTTCGAAGTTCTTGGCCAGAGACGCTCCGGCGTTGTTCACCAGGATGTCTACTCGCCCGAAATTGTCCAAGGCGGCCTTTACTACCCGGTCAGCGGCGTCGTGGTCGCTGACGTCTCCCACCACCGGTATGGCGATGCCTTCGGTGGCGGTTTTGATATCCTGGCAGGCTTCGTCCAGAACATCCGGACGCCGGGCCACTAGGATTACTCGGGCCCCTTCCCGGGCCATGCTCAAGGCCGCGGCCTTGCCTATACCGTAGCTGCCGCCGGTGATGATGGCGACTTTGTCCTGCAATCCCATGTCCATTGTCCGAACTCCTTACGTAATCGAATAAGTCGAGCGCGGCACATTATAACAACATGCTCCGCGCGGTCCAACCCTGGGTTCTCCTGGTCGAGGTTCGATTTTTAATCCCGGGGCTTGCGAAACCTTAACCGTCACACCGGCGTTACGCCGACAACATCAATCCGCCATTCCCTCGCATGCGGGAATCAGGTGGCTGCGCTGTAACCGGGGATTTTCATACCCGGACCTCTCTGGATTCCGGACTTCGCCGGAATGACGAAATTCCAGTCGATGGGCTTTAACTCTTCAAAAGCTCTATCCCGCTGGCCTCGGCCACGATATCGATGTCCTTGTCGCCCCGTCCGCTGAGGCACACCAACACGATCTGGTCATCGGTGAGTTCCTTGGCCAACTGGCAGGCGAGGTAGACGGCGTGGGAGGATTCTAAGGCTGGGATGATTCCCTCGGTGCGGCACAGCAGGTGGAATGCTTCCAACGCTTGGGCGTCGGTGACTTCCGAGTACTGGGCTCGACCCGAATCTTTGAGGTAGCTGTGCTCCGGGCCGACGCCGGGATAGTCTAAACCAGCCGAGATGCTGTGGGTCTCACGCACTTGGCCGTGGTCGTCCTGTAGCAGATAGGACATGGACCCGTGCAGCACGCCGGTCCTGCCTGCGCTGAGGGTGGCGGAGTGCTTGTCGGTGGCTATACCCTCTCCCCCGGCCTCCGCTCCCGATAGCTTCACGCTTTCATCTCCGATGAAGGGATGGAAGGTTCCGATGGCGTTGCTGCCCCCTCCCACGCAGGCCACTACGTAATCGGGCAACTTTCCGGCGGCTTCCAATATCTGCCACCGGGCCTCACGGCCTATGACCAATTGGAAGTCCCGCACCAGCATGGGGTAAGGATGGGGGCCGACGACGCTGCCGATCAGATAGTGGGTGGTGTCCACGTTGGTAACCCAGTCGCGGATGGCCTCGTTGATGGCGTCCTTCAAAGTGCGGGTGCCCGACTTCACGGAGATGACCTCCGCTTCCAACAACCGCATGCGGTAGACGTTAAGAGACTGTCGTCGTATGTCCTCTTCCCCCATATAGACGATACATTCCAGTCCCAGCATGGCGCAGGCGGTGGCGGAAGCGACCCCGTGCTGTCCCGCACCGGTTTCGGCGATGATACGTTTCTTGCCCATGTGCTGGGCCAAGAGGGCCTGACCTAGGCCGTTGTTAATCTTGTGCGCTCCAGTGTGGGCCAAGTCTTCTCTTTTCAGGTAGATGCGGGCTCCGCCGACGTGGCGGCTAAGGTTCTCGGCATAATACAGGGCCGTGGGCCGCCCGGCGTAGGTACGCAGCAGGTGGGTGAGCTTGTCTTGGAAGTCATTATCTTCTTTGACTTCCCAATAAGCTGCCTCCAGTTGGTCCAGCGCGGCCATCAGCGTCTCAGGAACGAATTTTCCGCCAAAGTCGCCGAAGCGGCCTCGATCATCGGGCAAGGTAGTCTGATTTCGTGTAGCCATTGGAATACCTCGGTTGTTGAGCTTTCAGTCGTCAGCTATCAGCGGTCAGATTTCTGATCCTGACTGTTCATAGCCGGAAGTTTTTTAGCATTAATAATGAACTGCCGAATCTTTTCGTGGTCTTTGTCCCCGTTGGTCTCCACGCCGCTGGATACGTCCACACCCCAAGGGCCGACTGTGGCAACGGCCTCGCTGATGTTTTCGGGAGAAAGGCCTCCAGCAAGAATGAAGGCGTTTCCTTTACCGGCCAAGTCTGCGGCTATGCTCCAGTCGAAGCTTTCTCCGGTGCCCCCTTGCAAGCCCTCTACCAGACTGTCCAGGGTTACTATGCAACCACTGTCCCGGTAGGCTTTGATCCGCTGGGCCATCTCGCCTTCAGACTCTGGTGACGGCGATCCGGGGATGTGCATCACTTTGATTACTTCGGCTTTGGTATCGCGGCAATAATCCAAAGATTCGGTCCCGCACAGTTGGACCATGTCCAAGTTGCACGTCTCGATGGCGTGGTTCACCTCTTCCAGCGGTTGGTCGGCGAAGAGGCCCACAACCGGTGGAGCGCCGCCTGGACCGCTCTTCAGGCCTTCGACCAACTCTCGCGCTAAGTCCAGTTCCAATCGCCTTCGGCGGCTCGGAACGAACACCAATCCGATGAAGTCGGCTCCGGCTTGCGCAGCCACTTGGGCGTCGGCTAGGGTTCGGATACCGCAGATCTTTACTTTCGGCGTCGCTTGGGTCATGGCTTGGCTGGAGAGACGGCCTGTCCTGCCAGTTCCCGGACTTTCCCTGCGACATCGTCGGAAGTAACGATGGCTTCTCCCACCAGGACCGCATTGACGCCGAATGGGGCAAGTTGCGCCAAGTGTGCCGGTTGGTGGATCCCGCTCTCGCTGACGACGATTTTCCCAGCGGGCGCCAGAGAAGCCAGCCGTTCAGTCACCGCTAGGTCGGTGTTGAAGGTGCGAAGGTCCCGGTTGTTGATGCCGATAATCGCAGCTCCGGCGCCGGTTGCTATCTGCATCTCCTCTTCGTCGTGGACTTCCACCAAACAGTCCATGCCCAACTCCGACGCGATTCCCAGGTACTCTTTGATCTGAGAGGGTGTCAGGATGGCTATGATGAGCAACATTGCGTCGGCTCCGGCAGCCCTGGCCTCATAAACCTGGTACGGGTCGAATATAAAGTCTTTGCGCAACACCGGAGCGGTTCGGGACGCCCCGGCGCTTTTGATCTGAACGATATGGTCCAACTCGCCTTGAAAGCGAGGGTCAGTGAGGACCGAGATAGCTGCTGCGCCGTTGCTGGAGTAGACATCTGCCAACTCCACCGGGTCGAAGTTGGGGCGAAGCAGCCCCCGGGAAGGCGAGGCCTTCTTGACCTCGGCGATGAGTTGCACCCCTCCCGCGCCCAACGCCGCCGCTAAACTTAACGCTTTCGGTTGGCTGGCGATGGCTTTCTTCAGATCGTCCAAAGAGACGGCCTGCTTTTGCTGGGCCAACTCTTTGGTCTTGGCTTCTACTATTTCGTCAAGGATGTTAGGCATTTAAGGGAGCGTAACCTCCGACTCTTCGATGAGGCTGGTTATGGAGCTAAGGAGGAAGTCTCCGGCTCCTTGAATCTCCAGCAGTACTGGTTTCCCTTTCTTAGAGAAATGGGTGATAAGGCCCCCGTCCTCTTCGGCGTAATCGAAGGGATCGTCCGAAAGCCGTATCGAAAGTATGTCCACTTCCCGGCTGTATTTAACTTTCATATCTACTACGCCTTCCAGGATATAGAGTCACCACTGTGAGTACATCAGTTTCTTCTTAAACAACTCTTATCGTGTGTTCTTCATCAAGGGCTGACTGGGCGATTAATCTACCTGAAAACCGTCCACAATTTGTTCTGGCTGGCGCAATGCAGATACTATGACATTCTCGTCTAGAACGAATCCTTGGTTCTGAATCAGCCTAAGCTTATCCCTAGCATGGTCTGTCCAAACTATTTGCTTCACGCGTCAGGTTGTCCCAACCTCTGGGTCACCTCAATCATCTGGTCCAACTTGGCAAGGGCTGCCCCACTGTCGATGATGCCAGCTGACATCTCAACTCCCTTGCGTATGCTCTCCGCCTTGTCTCCCACCATCAGGACGCCCGCGCTGTTTAGTAATACCATGTCTCGGACCGGACCCTGCTCTCCCTGGAAAACTCGGCGCATGGTGGCGGCGTTTTCTTCTTTGGTGCCGCCCCGGATGGCTTCGATTGGTGTCTCAGGCAGGCCGGTGTCTTCTACATGGAGGGTCCACTCCTCTACCTCGCCTCCCCGCACTTCCCATACCGACGTGTCTCCGGACAGGGAAATCTCGTCCAGACCGCCGTGGCCGTGGACAATCATGGCGTGGTGGGAACCCAAAAACCCCAGAACCTCGGCCATGATGCCGCCAAGTTCCGGAAAAGCCACACCCAATAGTTGGGTCTGGGCTCCGGCCGGATTGGTCAACGGTCCCAGGATGTTAAAGACCGTACGGATGCCAATCTCCCGGCGCACCGGACCTGCGTAACGCATGGCCGGGTGAAAAGCCGGAGCGAACATGAAGCCAACGCCGACTTCATTCACGCATTGGGCTACAGCCTCGGGTGAAAGCTCGATCTGGACGCCCAAGGCCTCCAGAACGTCAGCGCTGCCGCAGGAACCCGAGGCGGCGCGATTGCCGTGCTTGGCCACCTTCAGCCCTGCTCCCGCTGCGACAAAGGCGGTGGCGGTGGAGATGTTGAAGGTGTTCTTGCCATCTCCACCGGTACCGACAGTGTCGATCAGTTCCCCGTCCACCTTTACCTGCAGGGCCATCTCCCGCATGACCTTGGCCATGCCGGCAATCTCTTGGGTGGTCTCGCCCTTCAAGGCCAGGGCGGTCAGAAACGCGCCCAGTTGGGCGGGCGTCGCCTCTCCTTCCATGATTTCCCGCATCACTAAGGACGCGTCTTCCATGGAAAGGGACTGGCCGGAAACCACCGTGTCGATGGACTCTCTAATCATTTATTTGGCTCCCTGAATCAGGCGAAACGTCTCGCGGTTTCGCCGGGTCAAGTTTATCACGGTCAGAGTCACGCTAACCCCTCTCCCCATGCCTCTCCACCCGGTCCAAAAAGTTCTGCAGCAGTGCCTTGCCGTCGGGTGTCATGATGGATTCGGGATGGAACTGGACCCCCTCTACGGGGTATTCCTTGTGGCGCAGGCCCATGATAATGCCTTGGTCCGTCCAGGCGGTCACTTCCAGGCAATCGGGCAGGGTTTCCGGGTAGACCACCAGCGAGTGATAGCGGATGGCCTGGAACGGCTGGGGAAGACCTGCCAGGACGCCCTGGCCGTTGTGTTGGACCATGGATGTCTTGCCGTGGCGTATCTCGTCCGCCCGGTCCACTTTCGCCCCGTAAACGAAGCCGATGCACTGATGGCCCAGGCAGACCCCTAACACGGGCAGGTTGGGTCCGAAATGCCGGATAACGTCGTTGGATATGCCCGCCTCCAAGGGTGTCGATGGCCCCGGCGAGATGATGATTCCCTGGGGGGACATGGCCTCGATGTCCTCCAGGGTCGTCTTGTCGTTGCGCACCGTGACTACATCCGCGCCCAGCTCCGATAGGTACTGGTAGAGGTTGTAGGTAAAGCTATCGTAGTTGTCGATCATCAGTAGCATCAGAGAATCTCCACGAACTCCAACCAGTTGCCATCGGGGTCTTGGGCGTAACAGGCTTTCATCGAAACGTTGCCATTGGCGTCGCGATTCCCAGCCGGAGGGTTGTTGTACTTCAAGCCCTTCTGGGACGTTTCGGCGTAGAACCGGTCCAGGTCTTCGACGAAAAAGGCCAGGTGCGCCGCTCCCAGGTCGTTCCGCTCTACGCCGCCCGGGCCGCTGGGCGGCGAGAGATATTGAATCAGCTCTAATTTGTGACCCTCGCCTTTGTCCAGCATCGCCCGGTCTATATGGGCTCCGGGAAATGCCAAGACCTGCTCGACGAACTCGCCCTGCCGTTCGAATCGTTCTCCGATCTGCATGCCCAGCACGTCGGAGTAGAACCGGGCGGACGCGTCCAGGTCTTTGACCACGAACCCTGTGTGATAGAAGGATTTCAGCATTTATTCTTCCTCCTGATGGATGATGCTAAGACACCTGAGGGCGTCCATTTCAGTTCTTTCCCTCGGCTAGGTCGATGGCCCGTTGCAATGCCCCGGCCTTGTGCACGGTTTCCAAGAACTCGTCCTCGGGGACACTGTCGGCCACGATGCCGCCGCCGGCCTGGATGTGCATAACTCCGTCCTTGTAGATGCCGGTGCGGAGAATCAGGGCGGTGTCCATGTTTCCGGAGAAGCTGAAGTATCCGACCGCTCCGCCGTAGGGACCCCGCTTCTCTCCCTCTACCTCGGCTATTATCTCCATCGCCCTGATTTTAGGAGCGCCGGAAACCGTGCCTGCGGGGAAGCAGGACCTTAGGGCGTCGTAAACGCTGAGTTCGGGTTTTAGCTTGCCCTCCACATGGGACACTAGGTGCATCACGTGGGAGAAGCGTTCCACGTCCATCAACTGAGTGACTTTCACTGTTCCGGTGACGCTGACCCGGCCGATGTCGTTTCGGCCCAGGTCCACCAGCATGATGTGCTCCGCCTGCTGCTTCTCACTGTTCTTCAGTTCGGCCTCCAGAGTATCGTCTTCGTCAGGGGTTTTCCCTCTGGGACGGGTGCCCGCGATCGGATGGGTTGCGGCGATACCGTCCTGCACTTGCACCACGGTCTCTATGGCTGCGCCGACGATCTGGAAGCCGTCCAGGTTCAGGTAGTACATGTATGGCGACGGATTGATGCTGCGCAGGGAGCGGTACACTTGGAAGGGGTGCGCATCGGTCTTCCGGGAGAACCTTTGGGAGTTAACTACCTGTATCACGTCTCCGGCATAGATGTACTCTATACACTTTTCCACTACACCGTTGTACTCATTCCTGGTGAAATTTGAGACCGCTTCCGTAGATTTTGCCCCGGCTGGGGGACCTTGCAATTCGAGAGGCAACACCAGAGGTAGGGCCAAGCGCCGGACCAAGTCGTCGATCTTGCGGGTCGCGGTTGCATAGGCTTCGTCGATGTCGCCGTCCAGATGGACGTGGCTCACCACTTTGATGTCGTGGCTGATGTGGTCGAAGATGACCAGTGTGTCGACGAATGTGAACACCGATTCAGGCACACCCTGGGGGTCGGCGGGCATGAAGGGCACCCGGGGTTCGAAATAGCTGATGCTGTCGTAGGCCAGGTAACCCACCGCTCCGCCATGAAACCGGGGTAACCCCGGCACCGGGACAAGCTGGTACTTGTCCATCTCGGCTTGCACTAGGTTCAGGGGATCAACTTGCCCGCCGGGCTGTCCCGGACCCGTCTTTACAACGTGGTACGGGTCGGTACCGATAAAACTGTACCGCCCCAACCGTTCGCCTCCGGACACACTTTCCAGCAGGAAAGAGTAAGGTCCTTGGGCAACTTTCAAGTACGCCGAAACCGGAGTTTCCAGGTCGGCGTTGATAGACCGGTACACGGGTACTAGATTGCCCTGACCGGCCATTGCTTTGACTTCTTCCAGTGTTGGTTGGTACATCACTTAGCCCCTAACTTCTTCTATGGATCGGTTCTCCAAGTCCGGCTTCTCTGTGTCGCGCCGGGCGGAGAAAAATAGCACGCCTTGTTTTACCTGCTCCGGGTCCAAGCCCTGGTTGCGGACCTCTTCCACCAACCCGGTAAAGAACTTAAAACTGGTCTTGCCATTGGCGGCGGCGGAGGCGGCCGTGCTGGCGGCTACCCGGAACTCATTCTGAGTGAATCCTGGGACGTTCGTCAGCAATGCCTCCAATTCCTCGGGCCACCAGAACCTCATCGCACCCCGTTTCTGAGCCAACTCTTGGAATGCCTGGGACGCCGGGCTCCGGTCCGCCATGCAAGGAATCACCGCACGGAAGCATCCGCCGGGTCGGAGCACCCGGTGTACTTGCTCCAACAAAGACGGGATGGCTTTAGCTGGCAGTTCTTGCAGCAGGTTCAGGCTGGTCACCAAGTTGAAGATGCCGTCGATAAAGGGGAGCCCGTCAAGGGAGTTTCCCTGCATCAGAGATGCCACGTTACCCGCCCGGACCCGAGCCAGGGACAACATCTCCGGGGACAGATCCAATCCCGCCAAGACGCCAGTCCCCCGGTCTGCCGGTGGGCTTCCAGCAACAACTCTCCGCTACCGAAGCCCAAGTCCAGTAAGTTGTGACCGGGTTCCACTGGCTCCAATGCCCATCGGATACGCTGAAGCAACGCCTCCGGCGATACGAACCGTTGCCGGTCCTCGTCGTAGGAGAGGCTGTACTCCCGGTAGATCGACCGCTTTAGCTCCACGTATTCGGCGCTATTTATGGAGTTCATCATATTTTGGACTCCCGAAATTTGGGCAATAAAAAAACCCATCCCCAAGGGACGGGTCTAAACCGCGGTACCACCCTATTCGCTGGTATTGCTCCCAGGTAGTAGACAGAGCGTGACCAACTTCTCAACCGGCGGGGGAGTCCTGGTCTACGTGGCTCCCGTGCCGCGGACTTCTAACGGTGTCCAACCGTCCCGGCCTAGCGTCGACTCGACGGAATCATAGATTCAATCGGGCCGCTGATCGGCCTGCGGCTCCGGGGTCCATTCGTGCTTCCGCGCTTGGCGCCGGCTCTCACCTAACCCGGCTCTCTGGGCCTCGCTTGAAGCCTACTAGTCCCCTTCTCAGCCTTTTTCTATTCAATTGTTACGAATCGAGTATAGGTTGCCTTGGTTTGAAGTGTCAAGCGGCGGGAATCGGCCAGGATGCCTAAACCGTCCCCTCCCCTAACCCGCCGCGTTCCGCCGGTTGGGCCTCATCTGGCCCCGGCCAAGGTTGGCATGTGTAGCAGAGGAACCTCAGTGGGGCGGCTGCATCCGCGCTGAACTGGAACCGCCATAGCGTAGAAATGGTCAGGGCGTCTCCCGGTCCTACCCGAATCGGTTCAACTGCGTTGGATTCGTAACCTGGTGGACATCGCCACACCTGGCCTTGGCCTTCCAGCACGTACCAGATCTCCTCTACCGTTTGATGCCACACCGGACGTGACACCTGCCCGGCAGGCAGGGTCACTTCGACCAAGCTGGCTTTGGTGGCCTGATGCCGTTCGTCGACCAGCAGCCGAATCTCTGAGCCGTCGGGAGCGGTGGCGTCGGGCTGTTGGGAGCGGCGGCCCAGCGGCGGGACCGGTGGTGAGTTCTCTTGGGTCATGGCACTCTCCAGGGGGCCCGCGCTTTATCGAACCAGGGATTCTCCTACCAGTTTCCAGTAGGGCAGAACCATGAATACCACCGCGATGGCTATCGCGGTCATTATCAGCCCGAACCGGAAGACCTCATGGGCCTTGATACCGGCCCGGTAGAAGATGACGATGCTGCCGGTACTGGCCGCCGGGTAATAGACCACGGCGTCGCCAACGACCACAACTGTAAGCCCGCAGACCAGAGGGTTCAGGCCCAGCGATTGTCCGGTGGACATGGCCACGGGTATCAGAAACGCCAGGTATCCGGAGATATTGGGCATCATCAGCCGTACCACGGATGACGCTACAGCCAGGGCAAGGAGCAACAAGAGAGGGGAATCGCTTAAACCGCCCACACCTCCCACCAGGGTTTCAGCGAACCAGGCGGCAGCCCCGCTGGCGACCAAGGCTTGGGCCATCGACAACGAGGTGGCGATGACGAAGAAGTTGCTCCAAGCCAGATTCTGTTCGAAGTCGCGCCAGGACAGCAAACCGATGCCTGGCAACAGTATTATCGTCAAGGCAATCAACGCTGGCACTGTCGGCGGCAGACCGTGGGCGAAGTCGGTGAACCACAGAAGAGCGGTGCCGAGGGCTATCACGGCCGCTTTTTTCTCGGCCAGGGTCATCGGTCCGGTTTGCAGCAGGTTTTCCACGGAGCCGGGCTTGATGTTGAAGCCCGACCGGTAGAAGAAAAAGAGGGCTATCCCACCGAAGAACAAGACGGTGTAGAAAGGAACGGCCATCAATACGAACCATCGGGTCCAGGAAAAATCGCCCAGCAGCGACGAGGCAACCACCGGGGTGATTCCCCCAGCCAGCAGCGCCGTGGACCCCAGACGGTTCAGCGATCCCATGGCCATCATCACAGCTTTGTTCAACGGCGACTCCCGGGGAACCTGCCAATGGGTCATCACTTGCTCGTAGATGTGGACCATAATCACGCCCCTGGTGCTGGCGGAGGGCAGAGCGAAGGTAAGAGCCGCGAAGGAGAGCAGCATCTGGACGTAGAGCAACCGGGGGCTGCCACCGGCCAAACGGATGAGGTAAACCGCCAGCCTTTCGGCCAGGCCTGATTGATGAACCGCCAATCCCAGGGTGAGAATTCCCACCAGGAAGTAAGTAACCGGTTGCCCGAAGCCGTACAGGGCCTCTTCCGCGCCGGGAACTGCCCGGACCAAGATCAAGAGTACGATACCGATGATTCCCGTCACGGCGACGGGGACGGCTTCAGTGGCCCAGAGGACAACTGCCAGAGCCATTACCGCCAGAGCCCGTTGACCCTGTGGTGTCAGGCCTTCGGGCGTGGGGGCAAGAAGTACGGCCCCGAACACCACAATGGGGGGAATGAACTTGATGGCCAATTCAGATGGAGTGAAGGTGATGCCCGTGGTGGTTTGGGTCAACGGTAACCAGCCTTTTGCTTTACATCAAACAAGACCCCCACCCCGATCGCATCGGGGCGGGGGCCGGAGTATCTAGCCGTTGGGGAGATTGACGATTTAAGAGGCCAAGGGCTTGCGGCCCTTGCGGTCCAGGAAGTCTTTGAAGCCATCTTCCACCGACAAGCCCGCGAAACGTCCCCGGCGGCCGTCGACCTCATTGCGGAACTGCTCTTCCAAGGGCAGTCCGGTGTGCTCCAGTAAGAGTTGCTTTATGTTTGCCACGCCCTCGGCGCGGTTCTTGGCGATCCCGGCGGCGATCTCCACCGTCTTGTCGATCAGTTGCTCCGAAGGGACCAAGTGATTTATCAGGCCCATGTGGTACGCCTCGTCGGCGAACACTTCGCGCCCGCTGTAGAGCAACTCTTTAACCCTGGGCCAACCGACCATCGTCGGCAGGCTCCAAGTGGCGTTCATCTGTCCGTAGTTCACCGCCAAGAATCGGAAGCTGCTCTTCTCACAACCGATGAGGAAATCCAGTGACGTTGCCATAACGGTGCCGCCGCCGTAGCAGAGACCGTTGATGGCGCCAATCACCGGCTTGGAACTTGTGGCCAAGTGCCAGGTGAAGTCGGCCCGCAGGGCGGTGACTCTCTCCCGGTCTGCGTCGGCAAGCTCCCGGTTCTCGTGGATGTCGGCTCCGGCGGAGAAGGCCCGCTCGCCCGCGCCGGTGAGGATGATGGCGCCCACGCCGTCGTCCTGTTCCATCTGGGTTATCGCTTCGTCCAATTCGGTGACCAGACTTAGGTTCAGTGCGTTAAGGACCTCCGGACGATTCAACGTGATGATGGCGACCCGGTCCTGTTGGTCGATGGCAATGGACTCGTAACTCATATGATCCTTACTCCTCGTTTTCTAGTGGTTGATGGACCACATCCACCGCCCCACGGCAACCGCCAGTAATCATAAATCACCGGCATGCGCAACGCAAATTGGTGGACTCGGCGCCAAACTTGTGCGCCACGTCACGTCATGGGTGCGTTAAATGTCATGGTTCAAATTTCTTTATAGCGTTTAACTAGATGAAGAGCCGCCGGAGACCGGAGAGTTTGGTCAACGAAGTGAGAATGCGGCCTGAGGATGATAATCATGTTGTGTTTACTGAAGAATTGCCGGAAATGTAGCGGAGACTTGATTCTGGACGGAGACGAGTGGCGTTGCTGGCAGTGCGGTCAGTATTACTATCCGATGAGTGAATCGCCGGACATGTTGGAGGAGCCGCCGAATCCCGAGATGGTGGCGGCGGGCGGCGAGGGAGTTCTTGGCGAAACAAGAACCAGGGTTCGACGCTCACCTCGGAACCTGAACTCTCGTATAATCGCCCGGGACCGCAGCGACAACCGCTGGTGGGATAGGAACCGGGATGTCGTCAAATACCTGGATCAAGGCCTCAGCGTGCGTGAGATATCAGGCTTGGTGTCCCACGGAGAGCGCCAGGTCCGGATTATCCGGGAACGCCTCCACGATCTGAGGACCAATAATCCGGAAGGCGAACTCTTGGCCGCCGTTTCTTAAAGCCCGTTGCGGAAACGGACATCCCCTAGTATTCTTTTTGTCGAAGGCCGCTCTTTTATGCGAGAGCGGCCTTCCTGTTCAACCGGCGCCAGCCGTTACTATTGGAGACGTATGGCGGTGGAGCAGATTTTCCTTTCGCAGGAATTCACCTATGGTCCAAACCGGGGTCTCCGAAGGGGGATTCACCCATCATCTAGCCCGATTCGCCTTGGACCACACCCTGGGCGATTTGCCGTCTCCCGTCGGCGACGCCTCCATCAACATGATGATTAACGCCGCCGCCGCCGCTTTAGCCGGTGCCAGTCAGCAAGAAAGCTTGACCGTCACGCAGTTCGTCCAGGACATGGGCGGCAACGGCAAGTGCACCGTGATCGGCATGGGGCTGCGCACTTCCCCGGTGAACGCCGCTCTGGCCAACGGGGCGATGATTCATCTACTGGATTTCGACGACGAGATTGCCGGACGTGGCATCCACCCCAGCGCAGTTATATTTCCGGTGGTCATGGCCCTGGCCGAGATGAATGGCGACACCGGCAAGGCCGTACTGAACGCTTTCACCGTGGGATGCGAGATCACCAGCAAAGTGGGGGCGATGCTAAGTTCGCCTGATAGCGCTGCCGGAGCGGTGGGAGCCTCCGCTGCCGCGGGTTTGATGCTGGGCCTGAACCAAGAACAGATGGAGAACGCCTTGGGCCTAGCCTGTGGCGGAGCCGGAGGGGTCAATGCCGGTTTCGCTTCTCCCAGCCGGGCCCTGCCGCAGGGACGCGCGGCGATGAATGGCATGTCGGCGGCGTTGTTGGCCGAGAAGGACCTGATTGGTCCGGGGCAAGCCATCGAAGGTCCCGGCGGACTTTTGGATAGCTATGGATCGGGAAATTCCATCGACCCCAGCCAGGTATTGTCCCGGTTGGCGGATCCGTACGACGTTCTACAACCGGGCATCATCTTGAAGGCCTATCCATGTCATTCGGCGGCCCATACTGCCATCGACGCCACGATGCAGCTTGTCCAGCAATACCAATTCCAGCCCGGCCAGGTTGAGTCGGTTAGGGTAGAGGTGCCGTACGCCACATTGCAGGCTTTGCCATATGCGGACCCTCGCGACGGATGGGAAGCCAGGTACAGCTTGAACTACGTGGTGGCCGCAACCCTGCTCTACGGCCAACCCCTGCTAGAACAGTTCGCCGATTCTGCGGTCCAAGACCCGGCGGCGCGGGACATGCTGGGCCGGGTGATGGTGGCCCCGTCAGAATCCAGTGGGGCGCCGGATCAGGACTCGGGCCGGTTTGCTTCACTGGGCTGCACCGTAAGCCTGTGGCTATTCGGTGGCCGGGAGATTAGTCACCGGGTGGAGTTCGCCCGGGGATTTCCTGATCTCCCCCTGGACTCGGATGAACTGGACGCCAAGTTTCTCTACTGTAGCCGCTATATCCTGCCGCCGGACCATATCGATGGCGCTATCGGGCAGTTCCGGGACTTGGCGAACGTCGTCGACGTTACCGGGTTGGCTTCTATTCTGGGAGGGTGAAATCCCCCCAACCCCCCATTACGAAAGGGGAGCTTTTCGTGCTGCCGCTTTTGGTAGGTGTACTTTCGCCTGAGGCAGATATGTTTTCGCAACTGTCCACGCTAGTTAAACTGCTGTACGATGTCGCTATGTTGGATTCGAATCAAAGGACGTTAGGAGGGCCGGTATGAAGGCGGTTAGAGCCCATGAGATAGGTGGTCCTGAGGTACTGAAGTATGAAGACGTAGCGGACCCGGTGCCGGAGGCGGGACAGGCATTGGTGGATATAAAGTCCATCGGCGTTAACTACACGGATGTGTCCAGCCGGAAGGGGACCAATCCCCCGGCCAGCTTTCCTTGGACGCCGGGACGGGAGGCTGCGGGAGTCGTCACTGCCGTTGGCGAAGGAGTTACCGAAGTTGCCGTGGGTGACCGGGTCGCTTATGCCATGCATACCGGCTCCTACGCCCAGAAGGCCGCAGTTCCATCCCGGCTCTTGGTGGAACTGCCGCAATCGATGGACTTCGCCACCGGCTCGGCGGCCATGCTGCAAGGAATGACTGCCCACTTTCTGGTATTCGGCATCACGCGCCTGAACCCCGGAGACCGGGCGTTGGTTCATGCCGGAGCCGGAGGGATGGGGCTACTGCTCATACAGATGCTGAAGCGGCTGGGCGTTCAGATATTTACCACTGTATCCACCGATGCCAAGGCGCAATTGGCAAAATACGCCGGGGCCGATAACGTGATTCTGTACACCCAGCAGGACTTTGAAGAAGAAATCAAGAAGGCCACCGACGGCCAGGGCGTGAGTATCGTCTACGACGCAGTGGGCCAGACCACCTTCGAAAAGGGTTTGAACTGTTTGGGGAAGCGGGGTTACATGGCGCTGTTCGGGGCAGCCAGCGGTGCGATCGGTCCCGTCGATTCGGGTGTTTTGCGGGACGGATCCAGATTCCTGACCCGGCCCAGCTTGGGGGACTACACATCGACAAGAGATGAACTGCTTCAGAGGGCTAATGAGGTGCTGGCCTGGGTTGGGTCCGGGGAGTTGAAGCTGCACGTTAGTCAGACGCTGCCCTTGGAGCAAGCGGTGGAGGCCCATCGCCAACTGGAGGGCCGCCAGAGTACCGGCAAGATTCTGCTTACTCCGTGATTAACAGTGGTCTGAGTCTACTGGGCCGTCCAACCTCCGTCGATAACTAGTTCGCTGCCCGTCATGAAGGACGATTCGTCGGAGGCTAGGAACAGGACTCCGTAGGCCACGTCGTCCGGCTCGCCGTGGCGGCCTAAGGGGATCCGCGACAGGGTGAGTTCGTTCCGGTCTTGATCGGCCCGCCCCGCTTCGGTCATGGGCGTGACGATGGGCCCCGGATGGACCGAGTTGGCCCGAATGCCCTCTCCGGCATATTGGATGGCGGTGGACTTGGTAAGCAATCGGACTGCGCCCTTGGACGCCTGGTACTGGGGGCTGCTGTTGTCGACTCCCACCAGTCCCAACTGGGACGAGATGTTGATGATGGAGCCGCCGCCAGCCCGGCGCAATTCGGGTATGGCCGCTTTGGTGCCCAGGAAGACGCCCTTGGCGTTGATGTCCATGACCCGGTCCCAATCCTCCACGGTGGTGTTCTCCACGTTCCCGTGACCGCCGATCCCGGCGTTGTTCACCAGGATGTCCAGCTTGCCGAACTCGGTCACCGTGGCGGCGATGGCATCTTGCCATTGGGACTCGCTGGTGACGTCCAGGGGCAGGAATATCGCCTTGCCGCCGGATTCGCCTATCTGGGCGGCGACGCGGCGGCCTTCTTCTTCGAGAACGTCGGCGATGGCTACCATGGCGCCTTCCGACGCGAAGAGCCGAGCTTCGGCGGCTCCCATACCCCGTGCGCCGCCGCTGATGAACGCCACCTTACCTTCCAGTCGCATTGCTGTGCCTCTTTGAACCCGATTTTGGGCAAGTCTACCACACCAGCTTAGAGTTCTTTAGGAGGGGCCGCTGGGGTAACGTATCGTGGACTGAGGATTCTGGATTTAACCACCAGTGCGATAAAAGAAACGGGCCCGTCCTATGGACCCAAGCCTGACCTGGACATACCCGAACGGTTGCTTTCCCAATTGTGGCAGCGCCGGGCGGCGAAGCAGGCATCGTTCCGCTCCCCCGACGGGCTCCGGGTAAGGGTCCTCTACTCCGGCCGCCCCGGCCACACCGCCGGTCCCGACTTCCGGGACGCTCTGCTGGAAGTGGAAGGGGTGGGCCTGGTCCAAGGCGATGTGGAGATACACGTGCGCCAGCGGGACTGGAAGTCCCACGGCCACGGAGACGATCCCAGATACAACGGCGTGGTTCTCCACGCGGCCCTGGATGTTCAGTCTTCCAGCACTCAACTGCAAAGCGGGCAGAACGCGCCGGTGATTTCGCTGGCGGCGTTGATGGGCGATGACGAAGCGGAGGATGACGGCCAGGTCCAGGGCGGCTCCTTGTGGGAGATTCTGTCGGCACTGGGTTACCCCAGGCCCAGCAGTGCGGCCGAGATGGGCGAGCTATTGGACCGAGCCGGGGATCAGCGGTTCGCCGGCAAGAGCCGCGGCTTTCAAACCTTTCTGGCGGAACAGGACCCGGACCAGATCCTTTACGAAGGACTGATGGAAGGGTTGGGCTACCGTCAGAATCAGCACGCCTTCCTGATGCTGGCCCAGCGGGCCGGTTACGCAGACTTGCGCCGGGCAGCCGCCCGGATTCCGGTGTGGGAACAGGTATCAGCCATCGAGGCTTGGCTGGTGGCTCTGTCGGGATTGGGTTCAGAAGGGGGAAGTGGAGATTCCCAATCAGCGGGGACCGGGTTTGGACCTGCTATGGAACCCCAAGCTTGGCATTGCTTCCGGGTGCGTCCCGCCAACCATCCCCTCCGGCGGATATTCGGAGCGGCGGGGCTGGTTTCCCGCTTTCTTGAAACCGGGCTGGTGGAGGGGCTGCGTGATGCGGCCACCACCGGGAAGCCCGCCCTGCTCACATCCGCTCTGGCTGTTCCCAGCAGCACCGGCTCGGGCCCCGCTTTTGTGGGTCTTAGCCGGGCTCGGGACTTGGCGGTCAACGTGGTCCTTCCTTTCCTTCATGCTCTGGCGGAGATTCGACAGGACTCCCAGGAGACCGAAGCACACCTGGAGACATACGGCAGGTTCGGAAAGCTCCAAGACAATGAGCTTACCAGGGAGATGTCCGAGCATCTCTTCGACCCCGGCTCGGGAAAGGTTGTCAACAACGCTCGGCGGCAGCAGGGATTGTTGCACCTGAAGCACTTGATCTCGGGATTGGGTTAGAGGTGTGGCAGGGGAAATCCCCCCAACCCCCCTTTACGAAAGGGGGGCGAGACGGTAGATCCGGCACGGTTAGTCGGGCATCGGTATGGCTAGGGAGATTCGGGGTTCGTCTCCGATGCTGCGGGCGATGTGGCCGTGGCCGGTCAGATCTTCGGCGACTAGGATGTCTCCCGGCACCATGCGGACCTTGGTCCCGTCGGCAGTCTCGAACTCGGCGATGCCGGCGATGTTGACCACGTATTGGCGCCGGGGCGCGGTGTGGTAGTCGGAGAAGGTGGGTGAAGGCCGCTGGCTGAAGGTGACGGCCCCGTCGCCCAAGGGAAATACAATCTCGGCCATCTGATCGGGTGTCAGGGTCTCGAAATGGGACTCACCGTCGTCTCCGGCGTATACGCGAACTATCTGGGCCATGTTATCCCCCTCTTGCGTTGTTGATTAACTGTTGATTGCCATCATGGCAGACCCTTGCCGAGTGGCCGGGTCTGCCCACAGCTTACTGTCTTGGCGGAATCGAAGCAACCGGACCCGTCGTGCTAGAGGCGATCGGCGCGTAGAGCCAACCTTCAAGGCGCAATATCGAGTCTGGCAGAGACAGGGAGTCTTCTGGATCGCCGTCGGCGCTGGGCAATCTGAACAGACCGGGATCAATGCTCCACAATGCTGCGGCTAAGGCGGCGACCACCGAATCCAAGCAGTCGTGACTGGCCATGCAGGCTTCCCTGAATTCCTGAAGATTGGGTAAGCGTACTGGGGACAGATGGGGAAGACCGTCCAGGATAGTTCGCCGCAATTCCAGGTGGCGCTTCCCGTTCTTGTAGCCCTTGAAAGGCAAACCCAGGGCCCGCAGGACCGCTCCGGGCATGACTTCCAACAGCACGGCTTTACCGGCGTTCTGCGACGGCAAGGGCGGCACGTCGCAACCGGCGGGCCACAACCGGGCCAGCATCTGCATCCCCCGAAAGGTCATGGGCACCATATTGGGATTGGCCTTGTGGAGGCAGGAGTAGGATTCGGTATGGGACTTGTCTATCTCACGTTTGGGTTCGCCATGCTGGGACACGAAATCGTCCCGCAGCTTCATGAACTCGGCAGATTCCATGGCTGCTGCGGCGGTCCAGAGTCGGGTCATGTCTTCGGCGCTGGGCGTCCAGTACTCCGCGAAAGAAAGCGGCACCGAGAAGGGAAAATCCAGGGCGGCCACGGAGCTGGCGGGCAGGGCGAGCAGCATTTCAGTGACCTGGTTCCGGTTGGCGGGGAAACACTCCCGCAATTCCAAGCCACTGTTTACCAGTGTGCCAACAGCGACCCAGGTGTTGTTGTCGGGAGCCGCACCGCTGAAATCCACGCCAAGAATCTCCACCACTATCTTCTATCCTCCCCCGATCGCTGGGAACGCCGCCCCGGCTGGCACTAAAAGATACCTTTCAAGACTGTACCTACGATGAAAACGAAGGTGGCGGTGATTAAAGACACCACGACGGTTGATACCAGATGGTCCGTGGACACTGCGCTAAAAGTCATGATCCGCCGGTTGAACCCCGAATCTTGACTGGCGGACCCGGCGGTAATCAGGTCGACACCTAATACATACTCACCGCTTTTGCCTAGGAAGACCGAGCCCGTGGAATCGGCGAAGGGCATCGCGAAGGCTTCGCTGAAGAGCACATTGTTCTTGGTCTCGCTGGGATCCAACAACACCCACGACATGGCCAAGCGCCGGGTGCCGCTAAGGGTGATTGCCGTTACTTTTACGTCGGCGGAGAACTCGTCCCCGGCCCGGTAGGGCAGCCATGACAGCCACCACTTACCCCGCCATCCCCGGGGTTTCGCCTCAACGCGAACCCGCTCATCCCCGGCCCACAATGAAATTTCCGCTGACCTAGACCTTGGCATAACCGTCTTGATGCTCCCTTCCGATATTCGTTATTTTACTTCCCGGAGCACTCTAGGGTTTGTGCTAAAATGTGCCACGCCTCCGGGCGCCTAAGTATATCCCAGCCGCTGGCGAGACATAAACCGGTTGCTTCAGGACCGGTCGTCTTACGAAAGGAAAGGAGTCTTATGAACTTAACCGACAGAAGAGAAAGATACCGGGCAGTTCTGGCCGGAGACCAATGCGTCCACCCGGCGTCGGTATTCGACCCCATCTCGGCCCGGATCGCCGAGGACTTGGGATTCGAGGTCGGCATGCTGGCCGGATCCATAGCGTCGTTCACCGTTCTGGGCGCGCCGGACATCATCGTATTGACCTTGACCGAGTTCGCGCAGCAGATCCACCGCATCTGCCGCGCCGGAAACCTCAGCCTGATGGTCGACGCCGACCATGGCTACGGAAACGCCCTCAACGTCAAACGCACGGTTGAAGAACTGGAATCAGCGGGAGTGTCGGCCCTGACCATTGAAGATACCGTGCTTCCCCGCCGGTTCGGCACCGGCGAAACCGAGTTGATTTCCATCGAGGAAGGCGTGGGGAAGATGAAGGCCGCTCTGTCCGGGAGGCAGGATCCCAGCTTGGTGGTCGCCGGGCGCAGCAGCGCTTTGTCGGTAACGGGCGTGGAAGACGCGATCCGCCGGACCAAGGCTTACGAGGCCGCCGGTGTGGACGCCATGTTCTTGTCGGGCGCCACCACCAAGGCAGAGGTGGAAGCGGTGCGGGCCGAGGTAAAGATACCGCTGATGTTGGGCGGAGCCGGCGGTGAGCTTTCCGACCGGGACTTCCTGTCGGCCAACGGCGTGCGCATAGCCTTGCAGGGCCATCTGTCTTTCTCCGCCTCAGTGAAGGCGATCTACGACACGCTGAAGTCTCTCCGTGACGGCGTCGCGCCGGGTGATCTCACTGATACCCTGGCAACCCCCGGCATGATGGGCAAGGTCACCCGCCGTGCTGACTACGATAACTGGACCAAAGAATTCATGAACTAGCCTGGTGCCTAGACGCGGGGATTAGTAGGGCGAACGGTTAGGACCCCAAACGTCATTCCCGCGCAGGCGGGAATCCAGTGTAGATGATGGAACATGCGAGTCTGTGGAAGCTGGGCATATCTGGATCCAGGCCTGCGCCGAAATGACTGGAGCCTACAGAAAAAACTATCCGAAGGAGTGATGCCATGAATTTCGTATACAACCACCTCCATTTCCGCAGCGAGGACCCAGACGCCGCCGCCAAGTTTTATTGCGACAACTTCGGCGCAAAAATCACTTCCGAGCGGCCAATGTCCACCACTAAATCTATCCAAATAGAACTGAACGGCCATCACCTGATGACCATCTCGGGGCGGGCTGAGGGAGAGGACCCGGTACCCGGCTCAAACGAGCCGCGTTACGGGTTGGATCACTTCGGTTTCGAGGTGGACAACATGGAAGAAGCCGCAGCCCATCTGCACGGCAACAACGCCAACTTCATCTGCGAGCCATGGACGATGCCTTCAGGCACGACGGTCGCATTCATCCAGGCACCAGACAACGTTAGCGTGGAGATTATCCAGCGGGCCAAGTAGGGGTTTGTTCTCGAATTGGCCCGTACCAAGCAGGTCCTTCGACAAGCTCAGGACGAACGGAAATGGGGAGTCTTCATCCTTTCGTGATGAGCCTTTCGGCAGGCTCAGGACAAGCTTGTCCTGAGCCACACGCTGGAACAAAGGTTTCAATGCGGGCTAAGAAGAGAGGCCGTCGAAGAAGTCCTCGGTGATTGTTTCTGAGGGCTCAACCTGGGGCACCGCCCGGATGTAGTATTCCCGGCCCATCACGGTTTGGGCCACGTCCCGGGACACCCGGTGGTAGGGCCAGTCGGCGGCCACTTGGGTGCGATGGCACAGGATGCAGGCCATCTTTCTTTCAAGGTGCTCGTCCAGGTGCATCTCCAGGTGAATCTCTTCCGCCGGTGTCCCTTCCTGGGCCCGCTCCGGAGAGGGCAAGGGGAAGTCGATGCCCGCGTTGCGCAATGCCTGAGCCCACTCCATCCGGAAACCCTTGGGCCTTGCGCTGTAGAACAGGCGGGCTGGGGCGTAGGGTTCCACTCCGTTGGTAAGTTGGTTCGGAAAGACGTTGGCATCGCCGGAACGGCGCACCGCTTCCGTGGCTTGGCGGGAAATGGCGATGTGGTCCGGGTGACCGTACAGGCCACCGGGCTCGAAGGTCAGCACCACTTGAGGCCGGAAACCGCGAATCTCCTCCACCAGTTGCTCCACCATTTCCTCGTCGGGGACGTTGATGTAGGCGTTGGGGTAGTTGTTAGGCTCGGTACCGGCCATCCCCGAATCCCGATAGCCCAGCACCCGGTGTCCGGCCAGACCTAGCGCTTGGACCGCGCAAGAAAGCTCAACCCGGCGTATAGACCCCAGGGTCTCCCTGGTAGCCGCGCCCTCTTGGCGAATCTCCCCCTCCTCACCTGATGTGGCGGTGAGCAAGTGAATCTTCACGCCTCGCGCTGCGTGAGCCGCTAGAGCGCCCCCTACGGGAAAGGCTTCGTCGTCGGGGTGAGCGAAAAGAGCCAGCAATCTTTGTCCGGGCATCGTGTCTCCTGTGTTGGGGTTAGCTATTTTGTGGTTGGTGATGGTAGTTGTTCAGTGCGCCCCCCACCCTAATCCTCCGCCAAGTGGGGGAAGGTTAGAGCCTGCCCTGAGCGCAGTCGAAGGGATGGGGGTGATTGATTTCATGGCAACTATGGCCGGATATCCAGCCGACTTGCCAACTCTACCAAGCAGCGGCGTGGCCGTCGCCCCGGGGGTCTGACGCGCCTTTTAAGATGCCCCGCTCCCGGTCAAGGACGATGACCTGTACGTGGCCGTCGTATACGCCGGGACTACGGCGGGCCACCTTGTGTCCCAGCCTTTCCAATTCCTGTATCGCAGCCTCGGGCATACCGGGTTCCACCCGCAATTCCATGGGGGTATCCAGGCTCTCCGGATCTGTTCCCGGGAAACTCCACCATCGGGGGGCTTCGACAGCTTCCTGGGGGTCCATGCCGTAGTCGATCAGGTTGGTGAGGATCTGCAGACCGGACTGGGGCTGGAAATCTCCGCCAGGGGTACCGCCGACGATGGCCGGCTGGCCGTCCTTGGTGGTCATATAGCAGTTGAGGGTGTGCATCGTCCGCTTGCCCGGCTCTATCTCGTTGGGGTGGCCCTCCTCCAGACTGAAGCCCCGGCCGCCTCGGTTGTTGAAGATCACTCCGGTGTCTCCTGCGATGAAGCCTGACCCAAAGGCGTTGGAAAGGCTGTGGATCCAGGAGACGCAGTTGCCTTCGCCGTCGGCCACGCAGAAGTAGGTCGTGTCCCCGCCGGTCTTCACCGGTTCCATGGCTGGTGATTCCGAGGAGACACCGTTGGGATCTATCTCGCCCCGACGGCTATCGGCGTAGTCCTTGGAAATCAACTGGTCCACCGGCCATTCGACGAACTTGGGGTCGCCGGCCAGACGGTTCCGATCGCTGTAAGCAATCTTCTTGGCTTCGGTCATCAGGTGTATCGCCCCGGCGCTATTCTGTCCAAGAGACGCCAGGTCGAAGCCTTCCACCAGGTTCAGCATCTCCAGCAGCAAGAAACCTTGGGATGGGGGCTGGGTCTGGTAGACGATGTGGCCCCGGTAATCGGTGCTCATGGGATCGTAGACCTCGGCGTAATGTCCGGCGAAGTCGTCTTCGGTGAACAAGCCGCCAGCGTCTCGCAGGGCTTTGACCATCTCCCGGGTCAAATCACTTCGGTAGAAGGCATCGGCCCCCCCGGCGGCTATCAGCTGGAGAGTCCAGGCTAGCCCTGAGTTGACCAGCACGTCGCCTTCCACGGGCGGTAGACCGTTGGGCAGCAGAACCGAGGCCGACGACGGAAACTGGGAAAGCTTGCTCACGCCGTTGGCTAGACTCTTAGCGATCCCCGGAGGCACCGGGAAGCCTTCCCTGGCATAACTCACGGCGGGCGCCAACAACTCTGCGAAGGGCCGGGTGCAGAAGTTCTGGTGGATGGTCTCCCAAGCCGCCACTTCTCCGGGCACCGATATGGAGTGGGGACCGGTCAGCGGCATTGTGGTGTATCCCTGGGACCGGTAGTATTCGCCCGTCGCTCCGGTGGGGGCCGGCCCGCTGCTGTTGACGCCGGTCACCTTGCCGTTAGCGGCCTCGTAAAGCAGCACAAAGGAGTCGCCGCCGACGCCGCAGGAGGGGATGATGGTAACGGTCTCGGTGGACGCCACGGCTAGGGCAGCGTCGAAGGCGTTGCCGCCGTCCTTCATAACGTTGATGCCAACGGAGGCCGCCAGAGGAGAGTTGGAGCAAACCATGCCCTTCTGACCGTAGACCAAGTGTCTTGAAAGTTCGGTGATTGACATGATTTCCTCACGTATCTATTTTAGATGCACGAAACAGGGTGTTTGGGCCAGTTTAAGGTGGCCTGGTGGGGTAGTCAATGGCAGAGTCAATGGCGCAGTTTGACAGCCTCAACGGGTGATACTACAATCAACTTCAACGTGCCAGCAACACACTGGCGAATACTACAAGCCGTCTTGAATCACGGATATCGGTGCGATTCGGCGGCCCAGAACGACGGGAGGACGGAATGGCTGAACTACTAGGTATCGGATGTTCCCACGGCCCCATCATCCTGACCCCGCCAGAGGTGTGGTCCAAAGGCCGGGAGCGGCTCTACGCCCGCGTTCCCAACTATGAAAAACCGGCCGTATTATTGGAAGAACTCGCCCAGGATAATGGCCTGGCCCAGGACCAGCACGATCACGAGAAAATCGTGGAGTCTTTCAAGATAATGCACGACGCACTCCACGACTGGAATCCCGATGTGGTCATGATTATCGGCGACGACCAAGCGGAGAACTTCTTACAGGACAACCTGCCGCCATTCTGCCTTTACACCGGCGACACGGCGGACGGCTATCCCTTCCGCCGCGCGGCCCAGACCAATCTCTGGAACGCCGATCCGGATACCAAGTACACCTTCCAGTGTCCCAAGGGCTTCGCCCAGGACATGCGTAACCACCTGATACGCAACGGGGTGGACATGGCTTCCTCCAGTTCCCTTAACGGATGGGACTGGGGATTGGCCCACGCCATCATCAACCCACTGATGTTCCTGGACCAGGAAGGAAAGTTCCCCCTGCTTCCCCTCTTCGTTAACTGCTACGGAGAAGAGGCCGGACCCGACTACCCGCCCCGGCCCACTCCCAAGCGTTGCTACGAGGTTGGTCAAGCCATCCGCAAATTCCTTGACACCCGTAGCGAGCGCGTGGCGATCGTGGCGTCGTCCAGTTGGTCCCACAGCTTCCTGGCCCACAAGTATCAGTGCCGTGAGATCGACATCGAAGCCGATAACAGAAGCTTGGAGTTCGTTCGCTCCGGTCAGGGCAGCAAGCTGGCGGAGCTAACCCCCGAGGAGATTCAGGATTCGGGAGATCACGAAATCTTGAACTGGATCATCGCCCTGGGAATCCTGGGCGACACACCAGCGGACATCGTCGACGTTCGGGACTCCCATACCCAGTTGGCTTACCGGGTCGCCGCCATCTGGAACTGAGCCGGTTCATCCTGGGCTTACCTGGCATCCGGTGAAAACACTCAAAAAAAGAGGCAATAAGGTCCGTTCCTTTAGGGGAGCGGAGGGAGAGGTTATGCACTTCGGCCTAGTAATGGAATGTGACTATCGCTACGGGACGACTCAGGAAGACGCTTTTCAAGAGGCCTTCAACTTGGTGGACGCCGCCGAGTCCGGCGGTCTGGACGGCGTGTGGCTGGCGGAGCGTCATTTCGCTGCTCCCAGGAATCCGCTGGATGCCATGGGCGCCGGGATACCGTCCATAGTTTCCGCTCCCCTTATTATGGCCAGTGCCATCGCAGCTCGTACCGAGCGTCTACGCGTCGGCATCGCCGTTAGCGTGTTGCCCCTGAACCACCCCGTGCGCATGGCCGAAGAGGTCGCCACCATCGACCACGTAAGCCGTGGCCGCTTCGACTTTGGCGTGGGGCGCAGTGGGTTCCCCAGGTCTTATGAAGGCTATGGCATCCCATACGAGGAGAGCCGCGAACGGTTCGAGGAGTGCCTACAGGTTATTCTGGCCGCTTGGACCAACGAGCGCTTCTCCCACCACGGCAAGTTTTATGATTTCGACGAAGTAGCGGTGTTGCCCCAGCCCTACCAGAAGCCCCACCCTCCGATCCGGGTGGCGGCCACTACCAAAGACTCCTTTCCCCGCATCGGCGGTCAGGGACGCAATGTCTTCGTCGGCCTTAGGGGGCTGGACCGTCCGGACCTAGCCGCCAACTTGAAGGTATATCGTGATGCCTGGAAAGAGGCGGGGCATGATGGGGATGGGGACGTGCTTCTGCGCATACCTGTCTTCGTGGGCAAGACCGACGAGGAAGCATTTGCCCAGGCGGAAGAGAGCACGATGCGCAGCTATCGCCGTATGGCCCAGTCCTTTGCTGGCTCGGCTGCTGGACCTGGAACCACCGTTTCGGAAGAGCGGGCGGAGCGCGGACGGCGTTTGGCGGGCATCACCTACGAAGACCTACTGCGGGACCGGTTGGCCTATGGTAGCCCCGACACCGTGGTTGCCAAGCTGAAAGACCTGTCCGAAGACCTGGGCCTTTCCGGAGTCATCGCTGAGATGAACGTCGGCGGATTGGTACCGCGGGAACAGATGTTGGATTCGGTGAAACTCTTTGCCGATGAAGTGGTCCCGGCGCTGAGGGATGCCTGCTAAGAGTCTTTGGTTCACTCGGGATAGTGCTTGACTCGGCCCTTCGACAGGCTCAGGGCGAACGGATTGTCTTGATGCCTGTGGGATTCCCGGAGCTTCCATTTATCTGTTAGCGACGAGTTCCCGGCTCCCCGTTCGTGGCCTTGCCCCCGTATCCGTTCGTGGTGAGCCTGTCGAACCACAGTGCGTGGACAAACCCTCATGCGATCCACCAACCATCAGATCCGGGGCAGGACGAACTCCTGGATGGCAACCGCCAGTCCGTCTTCCTCCGCCGTAGGCGCAACGTAATCCGCGATGGCCTTCACTTCCTCCGGCGCGTCTCCCATGGCGATAGCCAGACCGCACGCTCTTAGCAGTGGCACGTCGTTATAGCTGTCTCCCGCGCCTGCCATCTGACCCAACTGCACACCAATCATGTTCGCTAGAACAATCGTGGCCGCCGCCTTGTCGACTCCCCTCCGGGTAAAGTCCACCGCCCAAAGGTCGTTGTAGGGCAGATAAACTTTTACGGCCTGCGTCTCCGCATCGTTCTGGAATCGATCCGCCAGGCTGCCCGCCGCCTGCTCGGAGATGTCCAGCGCGGAAACCCGGATCAGGTTCCAATGAGTGACGCCGCCAATCTCCGCCGTCGAGCCGCCGGGGAACGTGGCGATGAAGGGAGTTCCCGTTTCATGAAGGAGCCGCACGATCCGCTCGGCGTCCACCGGCTCCAGCGGGTTGCACCACGTGGCCTTGCCGGTGGATGGGTCCAGCACCGTTGCCCCGCCGTCGCATATCTGAGGCGTATCCAGACCTAGTTGCCGGGCGTAGTCAATCACATGGGACATCTCGCGCCCGGTGGCGATGGATACCGGAATCTTCTTGGATACTTGTTGAACAGCCCCCTTTACCCGGCCGGAAATCTTCTCGCTCCGGTCGATGAGGGTGCCGTCCAGGTCTACAACGAGCGCCCGAATCATCGGAATGCCGGGATAACCTCTTCCCCGAACAGCTTCAGCGACTTCAGAGACTGTTCCTGGGGAATGGTGCCGAAGCGGTGGTTGGCGCAGAAGATGTCGTATCCGCACAGTTCGGACTGGGCTTTGAGTTGCTTGATTACCGTCTCCGGACTGCCGACCAAGGCCAGTCCGTTGTCGATCCAGAAATCGAAGGACTCGCTCATCCCCTGGAACACTCGGCCCAGTTCCTGGTTGGTGGGGCTCTGCGAGTTGCCCTTGAAACCGATACGGGTGTTGGCGATGCCCTCCCGTCCCAGTCCCCGGGAAGTTAGCAGCGGCTGCTCCGCCTCTTGGCGGGCAATCTCGTCGGTCTCCGCCACGTGGACGGCGCGCATCAGGAAGGTACGTGGCATTGGACCGGGATGGTTGCACTCCTTCCATACTTTGCGGAAGTAGTCGAACTTCTCGGCGATAACCGAGTCCACGTCGATGTTCTGGGAAACGTGGTAGTTGTTCTTGGCGGCGTATTCCAAGGAGGCAGGGCTGTGAGCGCCCACCCATATAGGAGGGTAGGGTTGCTGGTAGGGCTTGGGCACCGGCAGGGCCTCGTCGAACTGCCAGTACTCGCCGTTGTAGGTAACTTCATCCTGGGTCCAGGCCTTGACGATGATCTCCAAGGATTCGGATGACATCTTCTGCCGCTCGAAGAAGGGCAGATTCCAGCGGATGAACTCATGCTCAGCCACGCCTATTCCCGTTCCGAACTCCACCCGGCCATGGGAAAGGTGGTCCAGTGTCGCCACTTCTTCCGCTAATCGTATGGGGTTGTAGAAGGGGAGTTGATAAATCATGACGCCGATGCGGAGTTTGGTGGTCCGCTGGGCCACGGCGCAAAGGTAGACGCTGGGCGCGGTTATCTGTCCGACATGGGAGTTTTGGTGCTCGATGATGTAGTAGGATTCGTAGCCCAACTCTTCGGCCATCACGGCCTCTCGAAGGTGTTGGTCGTAGATGTCGGCGGCGGTGGGGGACAGCGCCATCTCGTGCTTCCCGAATCCGTCCCACAGCGCAAATTCAAGTTGTGCCATAGTTTCCTCCGGCTATCCTCGGTCGATTTTCTCCGCCGTATTCTACAGGAAAAACCTTAGTGTGGACGGGCTGCAATCTTGCCCCGGGCCCAACTAAAAAGGGGCCAGCAAACGCTGGCCCCTTCAATCAGGTTCGTTATGAACGAGATGGTTGGCTTAGGAGAAAATCAGTTCCTTGTTCTTGCGGCCTTCGCGGCGCATCTCGGCCAGACCGTCCACGGCGTCGTCTTGGCTGTTGCAGAACAACTCGATGCCATTTCCGTCCGGGTCGGAGATGTAGATGCTCTTGGTCATGCTGTGGTCGGTCGTGCGCATCTCAATCTTGTAATCTTCCAGGCGGTGGTAAAACTCGGTCAGGGTGTCGAAGTCTTCAACCTGCAGGGCCATGTGGTTCAGACCTAGTCCGCCGGGGGTGACGGGAGCGGCGTCCGGTGCGGCCTGGAACAGAGCCAGGTCGTGGTGAATCTTGCCACAGGTCAGGAAAGTCCCGAAACCTTCACGGTTTACCGAAACTTCAAAACCTAGAACTTCAGTGTAAAACTTGGTCGAAGCTTGTTGGTCCCTAACGTTGATTACCAGGTGGCCTACTCGCTTGATGCCTGACATTGTAAATCCTCCCAATATTGTGAGTTACTCAAAGGCAACTTTCTGTAGCGACAGAAATTGATGATAACTATACCTCTTTTGCATCAAAAAGCCAAGTCAGTTCGTGCCCGGAGACGTGATTGCCACAGAGACACAGAGGGCAAGGAGAATCAACGGATATCCCTTTTTGAAATCTCAGCGGTCTCTGTGTCTCTGTGGCGAATTTCGTGCAGCTCAGTCAGCGCGGTTTAGGAAATCCTGCACTCGTTCCATGGCGGGGCCCCGGTCATAGTTGTCGGATAGCGCTATCGAGTTACGCACCGGGTCGCCGCCGAAGAACCGCTCGTATAGCACCTGCCGCCCGCCGAAGGAGCTACAAGCCACGTCCCACGCTAGATGGAACAGCCTGGTTCGGTCTTTAGCCGACGAGCTATCAGTGGCCAGGTACCGCTCTACCTCGGGCGTCAGGGTGGTATCGAAGTCCGCTTCCGACGGCAGAGCCATGAGGCTACTGGAACCCAGAATCTGGATTATCTCGGCCATGCGGGGGTACATCATCCGAGGGAACAGGTTGCGGCCCGCGACTAAAGGCGTCTGCGCCGGGCACATCATTCCCCATTCGTTCAACTGGGCGTCGGCTTCCGACGCTCGGACACAGGCTTTCAATATCTCTAGGTATACCACCAATTCCCCCATGCGTTCCTGAACGTGGGCTAATTGGTCTGAGCCAAGGGTTTCGACCATCAAGCCCGCCAGGCCCAGGATGAACTCGGCTTTCACCACGCACCGGGTGGTCACCTGGTGTCCGGTGTGGGCGTTCATCTGGGTGGCGTTGCCGTGGTTGTTGCACATATCCACGTCGCCCAGCAGGAAGACCCGTTCCCAGGGCACCAGCACATCGTCGAAGAAGACCACTGCATCCATCTCTTCGAATCGGGAGCCCAAAGGGTGGTCGAAGTGGGACCGTCCCTGGTCCAGGCTCTCCCGGCACATGAACTGCACTCCCGGAGTGTCGCATGGGATGGCGAAGGAGAATGCTTGACGCCAGGACTCTTCTCCCAGCAAGTGGCTTCGGGTGGGATATACGGCAATCTCGTCGGTGATGGGGCCCAAAGTTGCCAGCATCCGGCTTCCCTTGACGATGATACCGGCGTCGGTCTCCTTCATAACCGTCAGAGCTACCTGTTCATCCAGGTTGTCGGCCATGCCTGGGATGCGGCTCTTCTGTAGATTCACCAGAGTGTGGGTTAACGTGATGTCATTTTCACGGACGAATTCGTAGTAGTCCTCCACGTTCTTCTTGAACTCGGGCCGGTTCTGGGCGAAGAATTCGGCACCGGCGGCCCAAGCGGTGATGGCCACGTTGAGGAAATCCGGGGTGCGAGCCATCATGCCGCAGCTTGACCAAGCCCATCGGGTCATCATGGCCCGCCGCCGCTCCAGGTCTTCGATGGTGCGAGGGGTCTGGAAACATAGGCCCACCGGCTCACCGCTGGTGGGAGAGGAATAGGTCATCTCGTCCCGCAACTTAGAGTCCAGTTGCATGTCGTACAAGTCGGCCACAGATCGGACGCCGTTGCGCAGGGCCGGGTGAGTGGTGACGTCTTCTATCCGCTCGCCACGAAGCCATACCTCGCAAGGCCTCTCGCTGAGCCTGGAAACGTACTGAGCGCCTGTTTTCGCTGGCATAACACTTCCTCCGGCGGGCCAGATGGATCCGTACTTAGGTTCGCTGCGCCGGGAGTGTAGCAAGGGGATGAAAGGAGTGTCAAAGGTCAACGAGTCTTTGGCACTCCTTTCATCCATGGCCAACAATGACTTGACACACGCTCCGGCCCTATTACAATCAAGCCGTCATATTGGGACTAGCCGGGACTGGCCTCCTATGCTCTCCCAAATCTGACGATCGTGGGGCAATTTCTTTGAAGTGCCAGTCCTGCGGCTTCGAAAACCCAACCGGCTCCGCATTCTGTGAGGAGTGTGGGACCAGTCTTCAACCGGCGTGCCCAGCTTGCGGTTCGGAGATTCGTCCGGGCGCCAGGTTTTGCCGTTCCTGTGGCGCGAACCTAGGCGAAGCAATCGCTGCCCAACCGGTGGCTGCTGCGCCAGCCGCCCAGACCGGCGTGTCTCCGATTCCAGCCTCATCGCCCCAACCCACCTCCTTCGCCGATGGCCGTTACCAGGTCAAGAAGTTCCTGGGCGAGGGCGGCAAGAAGTTGGTCTACCTTGCCCTAGACACCACGTTGGACCGGGACGTCGCCTTCGCCCTGATTAAGACCGACGGTTTGGACGAGACCTCCCGCATCCGCATCCAGCGTGAAGCTCAAGCCATGGGGCGTCTAGGCTCCCACGCCCATATAGTCACAGTCTTCGATCTGGGCGAAGAGAACGGCCAGCCCTACATGGTCACCGAGCTCATGGGCGGCGGCGACGTAGAAGGAGTCATAGAAGACGCCGAAGACCACCGGCTTCCCCTGGAGCAGGCAATCAAGATAGCCCAAGAAACCTGCCGGGGGATGGCGTTCGCTCACAGTCGGGGTATCGTTCACCGTGACCTGAAGCCGGGCAGCGTCTGAATAACATCGGACGGCATCGCTAAGATAGGCGACTTCGGTTTGGCCGTCGGGTTGGACCGGTCAAGACTTACCACCGAGGGCACGATGGTAGGTACCGGTTCGTACAGCCCAGCAACTCCTTCACCGCTGAAGAGCTTTGGGTTATCCAAGCAGAGATCTAAGACGGCTACGTACAACCCAGCAACTCCTTCACCGCTGAAGAACTGCTGGTTATCCAGGCCGAGATCGAAGACGGCTACGTACAGCCCAGCAACTCCTTCACTGCTGAAGAGCTCCTGGTCATCCAAGCTGAGATCGA